>JAHLLU010000028.1 GCA_020444005.1 archaeon | reverse complement strand
GCTGTAGAGTATAGTAAAGGAGTGCAGGCGGTGATGCGTGAAGCGCCTCTCGAAAGAATACTTGTGGAAACCGATAGCCCGGTGTTTATGAGAAGTCTAGGGCGGGAGAATACGCCTCTTGATGTGGTTATTGTGGTTGATGCTTTGGCTGAGTTGAAGAACCTTGATCGCGATGAGGTGGCTAGGGTTACTACTCGTAACACTGAGACTCTTTTTGGGTTGGATTAGGGACAAGCCCTTTAGGTGATGTTGGGGTTTCTCTGTGGTATGAGGGTTAGTTTCACGGTTATTGGCGATCCTGTTCCTAAGGCGAGACCACGTACTGTTCGTAAAGGCGGTCGTACTTGGAGTTATACTCCGAAAAAGGTGACTAAGTGGGAGGATGCTGTGCGGGAGGAGGCTGGGAAGTTTTTTGATGAACCGTTTAATGGGCCAGTTGCATTGATTTTAACGTTTTTTTTGAAGCGCCCGAAGAGTAGGCGTAAGGAGAATTATGTGGTTACGACTCCTGACTTGGATAATCTTGAGAAGGCGTTTCTGGATGGCTTGAATGAGGTTGCTTATCTGGATGATAAGCAGGTTGTCGTGAAAAACGCTGTGAAGCGGTATATTGTTTCGGGGGAGCCTCGTGTGGAGGTTACTGTGGTTCCATTACGGAATCAGTTGAGCTTGGATTCTTTCTGAGCGATAAGGTTTTAGAGTAGGTGTGGGTTCTTTTGTGGCTAGTGCAGGGGTAGCCAAGTGGACTACGGCGCCAGTCTTGAAAACTGGTTCCCACCCGGGACCATGGGTTCGAATCCCATTCCCTGCGCCAAATTATAAATAATCTGTATATAACGAAAGATTTTGAGAGTTATACCGGTAATTAACTTGGAATTAAATAACAAGCCTAATTACCACTAAAAAGAGTAAACGATTTTTAAAAAAAAGTATACAATCTCTCAAGATCAAGATAATAGCATTAACATCGAGAATATTGACCTAAAAAATAAGAAAACTTCATTAATTTATGGTGAAGGAACTGGACCAGGTTCAACTATTCCAATAGTATGACACCAATGAACTATTCCTTGTTTTTCAGTTAACATCCTTTGATAATTTCTTAATTTCAGATACGCTTCTATAGTAAAGGTCGTGGTAGTGCCGGCATTACCATCCGCATTAATAAATAAAAGATCAATTTCTTTTTCTTTACCCACAGGAATGTGCCCTAAATAGATGTGGTCATCTTCGTGTGACTCAAGCAACTGAATTTTAGGTTCTTCTCCAAACTGATAATATATTTCAACATTGTCTGGTTGCCAATCTGATTTTATTTTAATAGTATAATATGTAAAAACACTCGATAGTGAAAGGGGAGATTCATTCGCGACAATAACTTTTATACTAGTGTTACATGATAGGAGTTCAATTTTTATTGGAAATTTACTTGATCGATATTTAACGTATACTTCGGATTCTAATGGAGTAATCCTTACATCGACGAAAATTGAATAAAACAGTATACCAAAAATAACTGGAATCAGTAAGATGATGGTCTTTATCCATTGTTCTCGTATACTCTTGATTATTCCTTTTGGCTCTTTATCTTTAGAATCTCTCTTCTTGGCGTCCTTTTCTTTTGACATAAAACCCATTATCTTTTACAATGGGTCAATAATAAATGATAATGATATGCTCAAATTATTACATCTTTCGAAAATCATAATGATTATAGATTGAATCGCATTATAATAACTAAATTTACATAAAAAAATAAAGTCAAAGGACTAGATTTTGGATTCTACCCCTCTTAACTTATTGTTCATGTATTAGTGACCAGAGGTCAAGGATAGGTGTCGCGCTTCCATCGCTCAGTACAGTTAAACCGATTATGCCCTTGAAGTCAAGGAGGTTATCCTGAGCAGATTTTACTGCGACTTCTTCAAACCCTATTACCCCTGATACGGTAATGCAGCAGTCCTTGTTTCCCTTCTTCAACAGGATACCAACCCTACTCTCAGACATTGAAGTCATACCCAGCTCCTTGCTGAGATCATAATACGGTATTATTTTACCAAGATGAGTAATATACGGAACCCCATCGATCTTTGTCTTAATCTCTAGCTGATTACCGCCTAAAACCATCTGAACCATAGCCGCAGGAATAGCATATACCTCATCATCCACCTCGAACAAGAGAACCCTCTTAATCGCCAAGTTTGTCGGTAGTACAACCTTGAATGAGGCTCCCTCATTGCTCACTCCAAAAATCTCTACTATGCCACCTTTGGAGTCTATTCTCTGTTTAATGGCGTTAAGACCCATTGCCTCCCCTAGTGATTCTTCACCAAACTCTTTTGTGGTGTAGCCTGGGAGGGTTAATAGATCAAATATTTCTGCATCTTGTACGCTCTCAAGGATTTTTTCAGACGTCAAACCTAAAGATAACGCGGTTTCCTTTACCTCTTCAGGGCAAAGGCCTCCTCCATCGTCTTTCACGGTTATGAGTATCGAGTCATCGTTATTTTCTGCTTCAACGGTGATCGTACCAACTCCATGTTTGCCATTTTTAATTCTCTCTTGGGGGCTCTCAATACCATGAAGAATAGCATTTGAAACAAGTCCCTTTATTGGCTCTACTAATTCTTCAAGTATGTTTCTATCAACTTGTACATCCTCGCCAGATATTATGAAATCAATTTTCTTTCCAGCAAGTTCAGATAGCTCTGTAACGTATTGCCTCAGATGATTGAATATCTGTCCCACTGATACCATTTTGAGGCTAAGAACACCATTATACAGGTCGTTGGTGGTTCGATCAAGGTTTCTATTTATATCATGTATTTTATTGAAGTCCTTTGTTTCATCGATTCTCACAAACTGGTTTCGGATAAGAACGAGTTCCTCTATAAGCTGGAAAAGCTGGTTTAATTCATCTACTTTGACCTTTATCTCGTCAATGCTGTTCTTTCCCTCGCTAGCTTCTCCAGTGTTAACCGTAACAGAGTCCTCAGATAATAGCAAGTCTTCTACTTGGTTGATCAGCGAATCTATTTGTTCATTACTAGATGCAGCTATCTTAGTGACTTGATTCAAATCCAAGTCAAGTGTATCGCTGGAAATCTCATTATATCTTGGAGTTATACTAAAGACTTCATTGAATACGCTTGATACGTGGCCTATCTCTTTATGAGCCATAAGGAGAATCAACCCATCATCAAATACTCCATTAGAAATGTTATTTCCTTCAGGCAGAGTAGAGATAATTTCACCGCCATCTGAGATTTTCTCCATTAGCATAAAGACCTTAATGCCGATGAGTGCCCCGCTTGGTATATCCGCCTTAACGATATACACCGTGTGTCCATCATTAACAAGTTGAGCAAGATGCGTCTTTCCTCTTTTGTCTAGAACATTCAAAAAATGATCGATATATTTCTGTAGATTTTCTATCCCCTCTCCTTCATTACTTGATGATGGCTTCTCTATGATCTTCTCTTTTTCATCCTTCTTTTCATCTAAATAATTCAGAATTTCGGGTGATAACGAATCCACAACATCATCATTAATCGCTGTATCTAATTCTTCACCTAAAATATTGAAATCTCCCAGATAATCCCCTTCACTCATTTACTAATAACCCTCTTTTTCTAGACTTCATATCATTCATAATATTCTTTAACTCAGATAATGTTTGAAGTATCTCGCTCTCTGAAACATCTATCACGAAATCTTCTTCTGTTTCTTCATTTTCTACTAAATCATCAAGAGCCATATCATCCATTTTTATTGAAACCATTTTATAATTATTATCTTCTAACGATTCTTCTTCAGCTGCTTCCTCTTCCTCAGATAATCCTAGTAAAATATCATCTATTTGATCTTCATCTTTTTTTATCTCAATAATGAAGTCTTCTTCAATCTCTATCTCAGGGTCCTCTTCCTCCAATTCTAGACCCTCATCCATATTCAAGGCTGATTCCTCAGTAGGCTTATCCGTTTCTTCAATTATTTCGGGGTCTACTCCATTATTTGTTCCTAAAAATGAGAATAACAATTCTACTTTTTTCATTACAAATATTTCTGATAAAATTATCAGAAGACATACCGCAGTCAAAACATATACACTCAAAACCCCAACAGTTGATAGGTCACAATATACCATATTTTCTATTACTTTGAAATTAATAATGCTAGACATCAAGGAAAGTTGAATAACTAAATCAAGAATAAGAAGAAGTACCGCAACGTAAAGTCCCTTACTTGGAGCATATTTTTCTATAAACTTCATCTCTCTTACACCTATATTGCTCCTATTGATCCAAGACTTTGTGCTACAAGATGACTCACCACAACGTATAGCGTAGGCCCAATTGATAGCTGGAGACCCGTATAGAATGCTATAGTGAATCTTGAATCACCCTCCATGTTATACAAAGAGAATACGTTGTTCAAAGCGAACATCACAATCGCGAATGTGAAAAAAAGCTCCATGAACTCTAATGATGGTATCTCCAATAGATCTACGACTGTGGACATCTTGATGATAATATCTTCTAAGGCATCAAAGAATCCGTAGATGATTCCAAATAACACACACATGACAAAATAAATGGGTAGCAGTATTCCAGCATGGTAGCTTGATGCACTGTATCTTTGTTTTCTTATTGTAGTATATATATGGAAGAAATCCTCGATATACTTTGACGAGTCACCTAGATCACCGCCCGTAGCTAGAGTATCCGTCATAATCAGGTTGATTCTTCTAATCAGTTTACTATCTATCTCCGTCTCAAAACTCCACCAGGAGATAGCTGGAGACACTCTCATCTTCAACTTGTTATATAAACCTCTAATAGGAGCATTCAGTGAACCAAAGTCCGTTTCAGTTGCTCTATCTAAGACATCTGATAATCTGATTTCTGCTGTAAGGTTAGAGCTCAGATACCTGAAAAATGAAGGATAATCGGCTTCTATTGCTTTTACTTTTTCAACATAGCGTTTCCCTAGTGTTCCTGGTATCAATAGGAGTGCTCCAATGATACCTAAATGCCAAAAGTTATTGACAGGTATAAGAAGACTCAGTCCACAAGCGAAGATAGTTATGGCGCTGATGATTTCGAGTCTGCTTCGTTTTTTAGTTTTTTCTTTCTGTTCGTCTATAAGTATGCTTTCTGGTTTTGCGTTTTGATAAATCATCCAACTTACAATATAAAGCAATACAGATATTACGATAACAATGGCGATGGTTAGAAAGATCATTAATTCTGCATCGTAGAACAGAGATGATATCAGCATAGTCGTACAAAGGAACAAAGATACAGACATCAAAGGAAGATAAGCGTCACTCAATGTCTTCAATCGATAAATTGCCTGTGTTCTTCTTGCTTGAAATTCTGCGATATAACTCTTGTATTCTCTTTCGATAAAATCGTTTACTGTCTCACCGCTATTTATTGATTGAGCAAATTTATACAAAAAGGAGCTATAATCTTCAGTCGGGACCTCTTCGCTTACTAACTCTGATGCCTTTGCTTGAGGATATCTCCACTCCTCAGATAGTAGCAATATCTTCCGCAAGAAAACTCCAATGTACTTGAATATGCTTTTCTCAGCTGCATTATTCAATAAAATGAAACGAGAAAGAGTTTCGGATGTTACTGCCCTCAAATATAGCATAAAGAAGGGGAACTCAAAATCGACCTTATCTCCTGTACCAAGGTTTTTGAAAACTTTTAGTTTATTAGAAGTCATCGTCTCGCCCTACCTTCTTTGATATTTCAGCTTCTACATCAGCGCCAAGTTCCATCATAGCCATTCGTTTATAACGGGCAAGAGCTGCTTCAATTCCTACTTGTTGCGCCCAGCGTAGATTTTTCAATACATCATCGTACTCAAGAATCCCCAACAGAATCATATATTCAAGAATCTCTGCACGATCATAGAGATCGTCATATATTTTCGGGACCTCGGTGTCATCGTATCCCCTCATAACAGCAATTTTCGCGTCTAGGAGATAGCTTGTTCCTCTACCTCTAAACGAAAAAGTGTCTGTAGATGCATCAAATGCGAATGTTTCAACAAAGTTGAACATACCCTCCGCTGGCTCATAGCCAAGAATCTCATTGATGGCAAGAACACGACGCTTGTATCTTCCAGTCTCTGGATCATTTACCGCGCTCTGGAATAGTGCAGCGTTCAAGTTATCAATATGCGTCTTTGGCACAGAGATAGGATAGTTTGTCAACCTCTGAACCAGTTTCGCGATGTCCGCTGCGTGGAATGTTGCCATTGATGCGTGTCCAGTCTGCATAGCCTGGAACGCGATCATTCCTTCCTGACCTCTGACCTCGCCTACTATGATATAGGTTGGTCTCTGCCTCAAAGCAGCCTTAAGCAGCTGGAACATTGAGACTGAACCTTTTTCCTCTGATGCAGCGTTACTTGTGTCTCTGACTACTTCTCTGATCCAGTTTTTATGAGGAACATGAACCTCGGGTACTTCCTCAATTGATACTATCTTGTAGTCATCCGGGATGAACATGGTTATTGCGGAAAGGGTTGTTGTTTTTCCGCTCGCTGTTTCTCCACATATCCATAGAGACATCTTTTCTTCCAATAATATCCAACAATAAGCTGCGATCAAGGAGCTCATTGTTCCCCAGTTAATAATCTGAGTTATGCTCAGTGGGTTTGCAGCGAATTTTCTTATAGTAAAGTTGCTTCCACGCGTACTGATATCTTCACCAAAGACGAGGTTCAGCCTCGAACCATCAGGCATCTTTGCGTCAATAATCGGGTCTCGGTGAGAGGCTGGTCTACCAACTATTTCACTAAGGTTTAATGCAAAATTATTAAGCTCCTCATCATCTGTAATACTAAGTTTTGTCTCTATTGTTCCATATATTTTATGGCTGACATGAATTGGTCCTTTACCTGCACAGTGAATGTCCTCAATGTAGGGATCACGTATCAGAGGCTCTAATATACTTGAACCAATTTTTTCACAAAACACCTCATACCTTAACTGAGAATATGTCTTTTCGTCAACTGTAATCTTGCTGCTTCTTTTTATAAAACTACGTTTATTCTCGTTTTCGGTATTAGGTAACTCAGTTACTTTACCTATTTTCACAATTTGATCTAAAAGAGAGAAAAGATACTCTGTTTTTTCATCTGGTGAGCTGTATAAATCTTCTTCATTTATTAATAGAGAAATTCCTTTATCGATTTCCTCAATTAACTGATTTCTATTTTCCAGTAACCTTGGTTCAACAGGTTTATACATAATTTTCTTGGTGCTTTTCTCAGTAAATATATGAATAAAAACACGGTTACCTGCGATTTCACTACCCGCACGATAAATATAGTTGGGATTTTTATTCGTAGAAAACTCCCGTTTCATCTCATCAACTAGATTAGGCCAATCCGTCGATGTCGCCAGTATATCATCAATATACTTAGCCAAATGAGGACTAGTATCAAGATCATTTTGCCAGTTTTCATCATAACCACTAAGTTGGTCAAAACGAATTGACCTTCCTGTTGGTTGCTGTTGCTGTGCACTTGGAGGATTTCCGCTTAGGATATCTGCTACACTACTCATTTTACTAGCCTCTTGCACTCGAGAATGGCAATATCTTAATGCCGTATACTGGCGAGACCTCAAACGTGATTACTTCGTTCACTGTTTTTGAGGCGCCCTTCAGTTTAGCAACATTCATAGTGAGTGCGTTTATGTCTCGAATATTCTTGATATCCAAGTGAATGTGCCCGTCACAAAATGACCTTACACGAATGAGTAATTCTTGTTTCAATGCATAAGGATGCATTGTGAAAATGAAGGTTTGACCTATGGTATCAACAAGATACCTGCATTGTGTAAAGAAATCAAGAATATCCGTATCCGCTGCATGAGTTAATAGGTGCGTGATTGAGTCAATAACGACTATGTTATACTGATCACATTTCTGTTTGATATAGTTGATTAAGGCTATCAGATAATACTTGGATATTTCCTGATCCCAGTTCATACTTGAAGTGGTTAATGAGGTAACCTTCAAACGACCATAAATAAAAGCCTCAGTAACACTCCACTTCAACCTCTCCATATTATTAATAAGACCTTTCGAGGTCTCCTCTGTCGTAATATACAGAAGTTTATTCTTGCTCTTTAATGCCCCATACGTTATTTGTTGGGCGATAACTGATTTTCCCGAATCGTTAGGACCTTCCAATAACATTAAAGAAGGAATAGGTATACCGCCGATTCTCTTGTCAAGAGCCGGGTTTCCCAACTCAAATGACGTGATATCTCCTTTTGTGGTTCCTTCCATTTTATTCCTCCAGGAGAGATCTGTTCTTTTTTGCACAATTTACCAAGGAAAGGAGTAAGAAGACCTGAGTGATTTCTTTCCACTCGTTTACAGGCTTGTCAAGACTTCCTAATAATGATGTGAATAATATCCTGTCTTCTACATCTGTTTTCGAATCAGCCACACTATATCCCATTGCAGCTTCAGCAATATCCCATCCTTTCGAATCGGAAGGCAGGTTATCTCTAACGTCTTTTATTACGCGTGGAGATGCCCATCCCTTATAGAGACCCTCCAGAAGTAATTGTCTGGCGTTTTTTTCTCCAAACTTTATTGTTAGATACTCTGCTAACAGGGATACATATGTATCATAATAGAGGCTTTGAACCTGTGCATTTTCTCTTAACGTTGGCTGCGGTTCAAAAGCCTTATCCTTTTTTTGGTTTTTGTTGGAAAGCATATCAAATATTTTTTCAACATTTTCAGACAAGTCCGAAAACTGATCTGTTAATTTATTAATTGTTTTTTCAGTTTTGTCAAATCTAGATGAGACTTCATCAGGAATATTACCCTCTTGAGGTCTTGTATAATTATTCACATGAGTACTGGGGAGTCCCTGTCTTGCTCCCCCAATACTCGAGTCATGAACATTTTTATCATTTAAAAAAACGGGGTTAGTTTGGTTTGGATTATAGGAATTTGCAGGCGCTGGTATGTTTATAGCTGGTTGTGCTATGGGTTGCGGTTGGACCGCTGGGGCTGCCTGCATTGCTATAATCTTTTCAGGTAGCTCTTCGCCCTTTGCCATCTTTTTCTTACGTTCTTCTTGTTTTTGTTTGACGACTTCGTTCTCGACGTCTTCTACTGCTTTATTGACAAGTTTGTCTACTCCTAGATTTCGGAGCATGTCGAATGGGTTATCCATATCCTGCATCATTGACCGAACATCTAGGAGTGTAGATTTCATGGCATCCGTTAATGCCTTCATCTCTTCCTCGCTACGCGCCATGCGACGTTTTAAGTCCATGACTTCCCCTGAATCCTGCGCCTCAGCTTGTTCAGGTGTATCTATCTGAGTTGACTCATCCTTCAATGAGGATAGATCAGCTCTTAGATCACCTAACGCGTTTTTAAAGGCGTTAATCTCGTCATCAGTTGGGTTACTAGCGGGGTCACTCAATTTTTCTCTACCATTTGCTGATAATCTTGGCTACTTTCTGGATACCCTGAGAGTATGGATGGGTAGGATGGTTTAGCATAAAGACGCCTTTGCTTCTATGAGATAGAACATCGTTCTGAAATGGGAAAAAGGTCAATACAGGTGACTGTATTGCCTTTGACACATCCTCAGTGAGTTCCGGCATCTTCGCTAATTCAGGCGGAACCATGTTCAATAGAACATAGTACACTTTGTTCATTCGTCTTAGCACCTTGGTCAAGAGGAATGTTCCTGAAATATCCTGTCTATCCATCCTCATCAATACTAAGCTAATATCACTACTCAGAACAGCAAGGATCGTATCTTCAACGATGCCCGGATGGGTATCAAATATTAGATAATCTAAGTTGAGTTCTTTTTCCATATCATGTGCAATTTGTTTGTAGAAAGACTCTTCATAGTCTTTCTTCATCAATTGAGATATTTCTTCGGGTTTCATACTGGACCCTACAAACATCAACTTACCGTTGGGGATTCCGAGTTCGTTCGTGATATCAACAACACATTCTTTGAGACTGCATCTATCATAGATGTAGTCGTTTAGTGTGTGATTCAGATCTGATTGGTTTACGTTATATATTACGTGAAGACCTGGGGAAGATAGGTCAAGATCAACTGTAGCAACTTTATAACCTAAAGATGCTAGAGCTGCTGCAACATTGGCAGTGGTAGTACTTTTTCCTGTACCACCTCTGTATGAATGAATCGATAGGACAAACATTGTTATTTATCTCCTACTTTTTTCTCTAGAACTTCTAGCTGCGATTCTAGAAAATCAATTCTAGTCTCAAGCGTATTCAGCTTGTTCTCAAAGCCACTTAACGCGTTATCAAGATCACCAAGATCCAGATTCACATCATCAAGCAGACTCGCAGCTATACCATTACCTTTTGTTCCTTTCATTTTGTCCACCGTAAATAAAAGGGAGAGATTACTCCACGACCATTATCTCAGTGTTAATGGCCGGAAGCTGTCTCTCGACTGTGAGCACTGAACCCTGTGAGGGTCTTAGCTCAACTCTGAAAGCCTCGTAAGACCGGGTGTAAGAACCGTCATCGTTTAGAACGGTAGCTCCTGCTACTACGTCGAAGTCGATTATTACCTCCCAGCGTTCACCAGTCTCAACTAGAGTATCGCCGTCGCCTACAACCTCAGTAATGCTAGCACCGGATTTAGTTCCATCTTTGATGACACCGTGGACTCTGGGATTGCTATAAGTAACAATTAGCTTGTCACCTGCAGTGTCAATAGGCTCACGACCCTGAGACAGACGTACATAAAAGTAGCATGTTGTCATGTTACCTGCATCTACATCAAACTCAGCTGTGACGTCTCCGTCTGCTTGGAGTGATGATGTGGCTTCATCCATGCCCGCTGATATTACTGTCTGAGTCTTCTGAGCTGTCAGGAAACCCATGTTCAGCACAACGAAGCTGAACGCGGCAGCGGCAATGACGAATGCAACGAGTATGATTGCAGTCTCTAGACCGGTCATTCCTTTACGTTTTGGATTTTTCATATTCATTTTAGTTTCTCCGCAGTATCGATGGCTGTTATTATCATAAGCATCTGGTTGTATTATTGCACCCAAAAACCGAGGTGTAATAACCGAACACACACAGAGAAACGAGATACTATTTATTTGAAAACTTGATTAGTAGACCATTTTTATTCGCTTTGATAAGCAAATACTTCAAAGAATTATTTTATAAAAAGGGGAGGAGTTGAAAAAAATTAGGCTTCTATTCTAGTATCATGATCACAGAGTTGACTGCTGGAAGAGTCCTCTCCACTGTGAGCACTGAACCCTGTGAAGGTCTTAGCTCAAGTCTGAAGGTCTCATAAGACTGACAGTAAACATCATTGCTGTTCAGGATACCTGCACCTGCTACTGTCGCGAAAGTTACTGTAACTTCCCAACGTTCACCAGTTTCGATTAAGGTATCGCCGTCGCCTACAACCTCAGTGATACTGGCACCGTTTTTGGTACTATCCTTGATAACGCCATGTTTTCTAGGGTTACTGTATGTAACAATTAGCTTGTCACCTGCAGTGTCAATAGGCTCACGTCCTTGTGATAGACGAACGTAGAATGAGCAACTCGTCATGTTACCAGAGGTTAGATCGAACTCTCCGATTACGTCTCCGTCTGCTTGGAGTGATGATGTGGCTTCATCCATGCCTGCTGAGATTACTGTCTGGCTCTTTTGAGCTGTCAGGAATCCCATGTTCAGCACAACGAAGCTGAACGCAGCAGCGGCAATGACGAATGCAACAAGTATGATTGCGGTCTCTAGACCAGTCATTCCCTTGCGTTTTGGATTTTTCATATTCATTTTAGTTTCTCCAGAACTATCGACCCCAGTCAATATCATAAGCATCTGGTTGTATCCCTACACCTAAAAACCGAGGTGTGCTAACCAAACACACACAGAAAAACCGAAAATCTAGAAATCTCGAATAAAAATTGTGTTTATAAGAAGTTAAAATAAAGGGGAGGAGTTGAAAAAATTGGGTGTCTATTCTAGTATCATG
>JAHLLU010000027.1 GCA_020444005.1 archaeon | reverse complement strand
TACGGTGGCATATGGTTTCTCACAAAACATAGCTCAGATAAACGAGACGTTATGCAGACTAGAAGACGCGGTATACCCAAACACTGCCATCTTTTACCCTGAAACCCGTCCATACACTCAATACTTCTACGAAATACACAATCATGAGAGCCTACTGAACTATACATGGTTCTCAACAAGCAGCGCAAAAAGCAACTACACCGCAGAGCTAACAGCTACTCCGGGGTTGGATGAGATAAAACTCATTCACCCCTATCTGGACACCACACCAGACCATTCAAACCCAGTGTACAGCGAGTTAAACAGCTTATACATTGCTGAGTTCGGGAAAAACATGACGCGTTATACTGGGAACGTATATGACGCTGTCTGGTTATCAGCATTAACCGTCATGGAGACAGGTGAATACAATAACCTGACATTCATCGAGACATTCCCCGAAGTAGCGAAAAACTACACGGGAGTAACGGGTAACTGTAGCCTTGACCAGTACGGTGACAGACTCCACGCATGCTACAACATATACAGATACGTCCTACGTGATGAGGACATCTACCTCAAAGAAATCGGCTACTACGACACATCAAAACAAGAAATCGAGTGGGATACACTACAGTAAGGGTAGGTTTCCAGTCACCTTATCGATGAACTGCTCCTGATGAGGACCAATACCGATACAAGTAGTAGTACCGGGAGGAACCTCAGTATGCCCCGCATCCTGAATCAAAACATAAGTAATATCCAGCGACTCCGCTTTCTTAGCTAATTCCTCAAGCTCCTCAAAGCTATCTGCCTGAAGCGCTACTTTCTTTGCTCCTTCGTCCCTCCACCTACGCCAATGCTTGGTCTGGGTGCGCTTACCCTCCTCGCTGCACCCTACTGCCGCGTGGCAAGCTTGTGCAACCATTTTACCGAGGCTCATGTTGAGGTCGGTGCGCATGACGATGACCATCTTGTAGGTGAATGGACTTTTCTTACCCATCTAGGGTACCAGCCTGTCACGGTCACGTGGGAACATGCAGCACTCGCGGATGTTATCCTGCCCTGTTACTGTCATGGTTATTCGCTCCATCCCGATGCTCCAACCAGCGTGTGGTGGTGCACCATAACGGAATGCACCGATATAGTACTCAAAGTTGTCTGGGTTCAAGCCCTTGTACTTGATACGCTCAGCAAGCAACTCAGGCAAGTGGATACGCATTGTACCGCTGCTAATCTCGATACCAGCATACAGGCAGTCGAAAGCACGTACAATCTTATCACCGATCTCCACGTTACCATAGGTCTCCTCAAGGTACTTGGCGTCAGCCTCGTTCTCCTTATTATAGGGCATCGCGTAGAACGCTTTCTGGGCACCCGGCCAATCCTTCAAGAAGAACGCCTCCTTGCCCACGAGTTCAGTCAATAGGCGCTCCTGTGTCTTGGTGAAGTCGTCTCCCCACATGATGGTCTCGCCTTCGCCCTGAAGCAGCTCAATGGCTTCAGTATAGGTGACCCTACGTAGTGGTAGCTCGGGTATTGTGATTTCTCTTTCTAGTAACTCAAGCTGCTCAGGAGCCTTCTCCTTCGCTGTCTCAAGCATATGGGCTAGGACACCTTCAAGGACCCCCATCACGGTCTCGTCGTTGCTGAACGCCTGCTCGATATCCATCTGGCGCACCTCGTTGAGATGTGTTGGAGTATTGAATTTCTCGGCTCTCCAGATGGGTGTGATTGTGAATACTTTCTCGAAGCTGATGGCACACATCTGTTTGTAGAGTTGTGGGCTCTGGGCTAGGAAGGCTTGTTTGTCGAAGTATGGTATGGCGAATAGGTCTGCTCCTCCCTCTGAGGCGCTGCCAATGATGCATGGGGGTGTGAACTCCATGTAGCCATTGTGGCTCAAGTATTCCCTGAAGGAGGTCACCAATGTGTTCTGTACTGTGAATATGGCGTTGCTTGTTGGGCTTCTGAAATCGAGGAATCTATAATTTAGCCTTGTGTCAAGGTCGCTTTTCTTGTTCTCCAATATATCTACTGGCAGAGGCTGTTCACTCTTATTCACAACCTCGATGCTATCAGGGTGGAACTCCACTCCCGCATTAGCCACATTACTCTGCACAGCCTTACCTGTAACGCTGATAACGTCCTCTCGTCCAAGATTCAAGCCAAACATGTCGCTATCTGATTTGACTACTATCTGAATCTCGCCTGTGCGGTCTCGTAATACTATGAACCTGATTTTCTTGAGGTCTCGTGTACGGCTTACCCAACCAGCTAAGGTTACGGTCTCGCCGATTTGTTTCTCTGCTTCTTTTATGTATATTCTGTTGTCAAACATGCCTTGACACCAATAACTGGTTAGGCACTTTGAACATGAAAAGGGTATAAAAAGTTTGGCGGTCAGTAGGCGTACTCAACGCGAAGATCCATATTACGAACGGTCTTCGCGACGTTGACTAGTGCCTGCAGACGCTTTTTGCTGAGACGCCTGTTACCTCGTCCCTGTAGTACCACACGGGTCTCTGTGCTTCCATCCGGTAGCCAGATGATGTTAATGGTCACAATATGCTGATTAGCGAATAGGTCCTCAAGGAACTGTCTGTCCTTGACGCCGCTCTCAATCACCAGAACACGTTTGTTGAACTGGTCACCCAAGTCGCGGATTAGCTTGGGGTCGGCGTTAAACTTCGCCGCATCTCCTTTTCCTACAACTAGTACTAGAAAACCGCCTGCTTCTAAGACGTTGTCCAGCCTCACTTTCTGGAGGAACTGGTACTGGTTTTCCATCTCCAGCAGTAGTTTCGCTACCTCGATATATTGATCACTGACTTCCCCGGACTGTACCTTTGCTTGGCACTTGTTACAGAGCATCCCGCTCTTTAAACAGAACTCACATAGCTGTATCTGCACGTCAATAGGTCCTCCGGTGCGTAGGAGGAATCAGGATGATTCACCGTCTTATTTAAGCTTTGACAGTTATGTCAATGGTGCTTATATTGGAGGGTCCTCTGTCATCGCTTTCAACGGTCTCGGTACCTATCTTGATATCAGATACCTGTGCGTCTGCCATGAACCTGTTCTTAAGGACCTCCACTACATCAACAGCCCTGCTGATGCTGCGTCCTCTAGCCTTGATACTTACCTCTTCGTGGCCTGACTTGAACAAGGTCATGCAAGCGAGTACGTAGTTGAGAACCGGCTTTCTCCCAATGAAAACGGTATTAGATCTATCCATATAGATTCCTCATCTAGTTTTTACGCTGGTGTTTAAGGTAAGCATTGTAAAGAGTTAAAAGCATTTTCCTTTTAAATAAAAAAAATCAAGTCGGAGTAAAAATAGTAATTATTGGTAAAAAATGGGAGAAAAAGGGTAAAAAACGCTAAACTCTGCGTAATACTCTACCGGGTCTAGCGCCTGTGTGTTTTCCTTCCTTGACAACTGGCTCCCCGTTGACGAAAACGTACTTTATTCCCTCTGGGTGCTGTCTAGGCTCAACCTCGTTAGCTGTAACCTTCAAGTTAGGTAAGTCCATCAAGACAATATCAGCGTAGCCACCAGTCTCCAAGGTTCCCCTACCTTCAAGGTTGTGCACCTTTGCACTCATGGCGCTCATCTTCTGCACCGCCTCCTCAAGAGTGAAAGTCTTCTTTTCCTTCACATACGTGTTCAAGAATATGGGGTAAGCTGCGAAGCTGTTGATGCCGGGTATACCATAGGGTGGGCTCTTTGCTTGGTATTCTGTGTCGCTGACCATGGTGTCAAGCCCGATCATGCCTTTTGGGTGGGTGTAGTACTGGTCATAGGCTGGGCTATAGCTCAGGGTTCCTGTTACTCCTCTCGTATCTGGATCCTTTACGATGATCTCGCAGTAGGCATCCCATGGGTCCATTTCCCACATCTCGGCTATCTCATGTACACTTTTACCGTCGATTCCCGGGGTCTTGCTTCGGGTAACTGTTAGGTTCTTCGCCCAGAATGGATTCGTGTTAGGGTTATAGGCTACCCTGATAAACCATTTACCTGCACGGATTGCATCAAAGACCTCTTGTCTAAAGTCTGGGACTGCGAGCCATTTGGCCAATGCTTCTCTGCTACCTAGTTCCCGTAGCCAAGGTGCAAGCAATCCACAGAGGTATGGCATGACGCTGAAGCCGCCCCTTACTAAGAAGGGTATCGCGTCCCATGTAATGTCGAGGTCGCCTTTGCTCTTCTCTAAGATCATGTCAATGGTTACTTTCAGGTTAGCTTCCTCAAGCGCCGGAGGTGCATCAGGGTATATCTGCCAACCAGTACTCAGATGGGCATAGTGAAGCCTTACACCGGTTTTCTCATAGACATCAACACACTCCATAAGTGCCCTGATCTTCTCGTTGGGCACATGTCCTGCAGATATGCCTCTTCTTCTACCAGTTCTTCGCCAGTGAGGACAATACACGCCTCCGTATTCCTTGAGTTGCGCCACTGCGTCAATGATCTCTTGGTGGCTAGCAAAGACACCAGGATCATAGTCCAGCCCAGTGCTCATACCTATACAGCCCTGTTTCATGGCTTCATGAATTAGTTCATGCATCTGGCTGCGTTCGTCTTGGGTGCTGTCTCGTTTGTAGTCTAGTCCCATTACCTTGGTTCTGATGGTTCCTTGCCCAACAAGTGGTGCGTAGTTGATGCTGATTCCTTTTTTCTCTACAGCTTTGAAATAGTCACCCATGGTATTCCAGTCAAGTGTCCATCCATAGATCTCGTCCATCCACTCGTTAACTGTCTCCAACGGGTAATATGGCTGCCTTGGATAGTATTTGTAGGGTTCAAACTCCATCAAGTGGTCATTCAAGAGCCATGGAACCCGTATGTGTTCACCTAGGGGCGCAGGGCTTCCACCGCATTGACCACCGACAAAGGTGGTGATTCCCTGCATTACGTGGCTCTGGGTGTCTGGGTACCAGAGTAGCGCCCAGTCGGCGTGACTATGTGAATCTATAAAACCGGGGAATGCAGTAAGCCCCTTGGCGTTAATGGTGTTTGCTGCGTCACCTTTGATGTCTCCTAGTGCGACAACTTTGTCTTCTTTGACGCCGAGGTTTCCCTTGTAGGCTTTCTTGCCTGTTCCCTCTACTATTGTGGCGTCTTTGATGAGATAATCATACTCCATAACAATCAAGCATATATTGATTCTAAGAGATTTAACACTTGCATCAAGCTTAATCCTTGAAAAACATCAACGAGATGACGGTTCCTATTAATAAAACCCCGAACATCACAGCCATCATCAGTTCTCCCAAGTCGATATAGTAGCCGCTGCTGTTGATTATCGAGTAGATGAGCATTCCCTGAGAGACATAGTGTAGATTGGTTAGCTTTTCATAGTTTCTTAGCACAGATACCCCTCCGATGATCAGAATTACTGCTGTCAACATCTCGGTTAAGATATGCAGCTTGATTTCCATCTGTGGAGTATCTAGATATGGAACTTGATTGGTTAATATGAGCATACTCCACATACCCATCATCAACAAACCTACGAAGATGGTGAATATCGCTGAAGCTCTGCGCTTGTTCATAGCTTCATTGAAGCTCTATTTCCAGATATAAATCTCAGGTTACTTGTATCGCTGTCTACGCCATGGATCAGCGTTATTATGGTATGTTCCTTGTTCCCAGTAACCAAACTTGTCTCTCTCACTGAACTGGGCGCTTCTTATCCACATAATCGACTTATACGCATACTTGTGAGGCACCACAAGCCTTACTGGTCCACCTAATGGCTGAGGAAGAGGCTCATCATTCAAAGTATGTGCCAATAGAACATCATCACCCATAAGCTCCTTAATCGGAAGACTGGTCGTGTATCCATCATATGCCTCAAAAAGAACATATTTTGCTTTCTTCTGTGGAATCACTTCATCAATCAATGTCCTGAACTTGACTCCAACCCATTTCTGATCCTTCACACTCCAAGTCTCAACGCAGTGAAAATCACTAACAGACTCTATCTGTGGAAGCGCCGTGAAATCGTCCCAAGAATACATGTGTTGGTTCTCAACCAAACCAAAAACATTGAGACGCCACTCAGACTGCTCAATATCCGGTAAAGTTGGATATATCCCCTTGTGCTCCGTCCCCCAACCCAAAATATGGTCTATCCAGCGTTGATCAGGTGGAAGCCTAGTTTTCTCCTTCTCCTTTTTTCGTTTAAACAGGAACAAGGGTATTCAAGTAAGCCCAATGAAGGACGTCAATTAATGGTTTCTAAACCATTTAAGCAACCATGGTATAACTGACAGTATGGATAAGCAGCAACGCGCAGAGACTATACTGGAGAGGCTTGAAAAAGAATACAGTGATGTGGAGGGAACAGAGCTAAGCCACAAGAACCCACTAGAGCTACTTGTAGCCACCATACTATCAGCGCAGGCAACAGATGAACAGATCAACAAGATCACAGTAGACCTTTTCAAGAAATACAAGACACCAGAAGACTACGCAAAAGTACCACGAGAGGAACTAGAACAAGACATACGGTCCTCAGGCTTCTACAGGCGAAAAGCAGACGCCATACAGACCATGGCACAGACACTAGTTGACGAATACGATGGCAAGGTCCCTGACACCATGGAAGAACTCGTGAAACTAAAAGGGGTAGCGCGAAAGACTGCCAACATAGTATTATCAGGTGCTTTTGGCAAGATCGAAGGCATCGCAGTTGACACTCACGTGTATAGACTCAGTCACAGGCTCGGGTTATCAGAGCAGAAGAACCGTGACAAGGTAGAAAAAGACTTGATGGAGTTGTTCCCGAGGGAAAAGTGGTGGGCCGTCAATTATCTCTTGATTACTCATGGGCGACGTGTCTGCGACGCTAAGAAGGCGGACTGTGATAACTGTGTTCTCAGTGATATCTGTCCATCAGCATTCACCTTTGATCACAATAAGAAGTAGATCCTATTTTCGGTCTTATCTATTTCCTCGGGTTCTGGCTCTGGTAGAGGAGCTAGCTATTCAAGAAGAAGACAGGAGTTCATCAAGAAAATACTCCTTTAATCTACTCTTCTGCGTAGATTTTCTTGTATACCTTGGCTTTACTCAAGGTCCTTTCATGCTCTTTCGCCATGTAGCTGTGTTCAGCCTCCTTGCATTCACGTACTGGCTTGGCTGGCATACCGAGTACAAGCTGGTTCATTGGTATCTCTGATCTGGGTGAGACCAATGCGCCTGAGCCTATGATTGATTTTGCGCCTATCCGGGCGTTATCAAGCACGATAGCGCCGATTCCCACGATGCATCCGTCCTCGATTTTTGCGCCGTGAACAGTTGCGCCGTGGCTGATGATTACGTCTTCACCGATCTCAACTGGGTTGCCTGTGGGTGCCTCGATCAAGCAGTTTTCTAGTACAGTAGTTCTTGCGCCGATAACTACAGAGTCATCGTCACCTCTTACCACTGCGTTTGTCCAGATGTTTACATCCTTGCCTAGTGTGACGTCTCCTATTACCCATGAGCCGGGTGCGAGGAATACGCTTGGATGTATTTTTGGTTTCTTTCCCTCAAACTCAATTACACTCAAAGATTTCACCGAATAAACTACAAACCAGATAGGTAAATGAAAAGGATAGCGCTAGCTCATCTCAAGCATACGCTCAATCGCTACACGAGCACGACCAGCAATAGGCTCTGGAACCTCTACAACAGGCTCCTCACCCACAAGGGACATATACAGATTCTCAAGGGTAATCCGCTTCATAGCGCCACATACAGCATAAGGCTTTGCCTCAAGGAACCGTTTATCAGGGTTTTCGCGTTGTAGCCTTGCGATTAATCCCTCCTCTGTGCCTACTATGATTGTCTTGGCCTGTGTTGTTTTGGCTCTTTTCACCATTCCACCAGTGCTTAGCACGTAATCGGCTCTTTCTTGGAACTCTGGTTCACATTCTGGATGCGCCCATACCTCTGAACCCGGGTTCTCAGTCTTCAGCTTCATGGCTTCCTCACCGTCGCCAAAGAATCTATGAACGCGACAGTGACCGTCTTCTGGTACAAAAATAAGCTCCACTTCGGGTACTCGTTTCTGGACATAATAGCCTAGGTTTTTATCTGGTCCAAAGATAACCTGTTTAGCGCCTAGTTTCTTGACGATTTTATCCGCGTTTGCAGATGTGCAGGTGACTGTTGCCTCGGCTTTCGCCTCTGCGAGGGTGTTCACGTAGAGAACCACTGGTGCCTCAGGGTACTTTTTCTTAGCTTCAAGCAATACATCCATGCTGAGCATCCCCGCCATTGGGCAAACCGCTTTAGCGTTAGGAATAACCACCTTCTTATCAGGATTCAGCACTTTGGCGGTTTCAGCCATGAAATCTACACCACAGAAGACTATCATATCAGCGTCTTCTGCTTTCTGCGCTTTCCTGCATAGTTCTAGGCTGTCTCCTAGGAAGTCTGCTACTTCTTGTATCTCGGCTACCTGATAGTTGTGTACTAGTAGTAACGCGTTCTTCTGCTTCTTTATTTCTACAATCTTCTTCTGTAACTCGTTCATCAGACCATCTCAATCTCAAACTTAACATCCAGACTACGAATACTATGAGTCAACGCACCAAGACTCACCACATCAACACCAGCCTCAGCGTAATCACCAGCATTCTCCGCCGTGATACCACCAGACGCCTCATAAATGATACCCTTTCTATGCCCAAGCTTATCCAACTCAGCAAGATAAGTCTCGATCTCCTTTGGAGTCTTGTTATCAAACATGATTATATCTGCGCCAGCCTCTGCAGCTTCCACAGCATCAGGCAGGTTTCTTACCTCGATCTCTACTTTATGGGTGAAGCTGATGCCTTTTTTGGCTCTTCTCACAGCCTCAGTTACGCTTGGAACAAGCTCAAGGTGGTTGTCCTTTATCAAAACACAGTCATCCAATCCATACCGGTGAGTATCACCGCCCCCATGGATAACCGCTCGTTTATCAAACTCCCGCAGTCCCGGTAAGGTCTTACGGGTTGCTGCAACTCGTGTCGCTGGGTTACGCTTAGCTACGTCGTCAACGATTGCCGCTGTCTGTGTTGCGATACCCGCCATTCGCCCAACAAGGTTCAAGGCAAGACGTTCACCCATCAATAGTGCTCTCGCTGAGCCGTTGACTGTAAGCAGTGTTTTCCGTGCCTCGGTCTTCTGTCCTTCAACTGCGTGTATCTCGACTGTGCATCCGAGTAGTTTGAAGACTGTGGCTGCCTCGGCTAGCCCTGAGACTATGCCGGGTTCCTTGTAGTAGAGTTTACCTTTGGCTTGTTGAGTTTCAGGTATCAATGTCCTGCTGGTGATGTCCCCAAAACCAATATCCTCGTCTAGAAACTCCTTGATCCTCTCCATGAGCCTATACTCATTTTCCATTCTATGCCGCTTCCAGAGTCCTATGTTGTTTGATGCACAAAGCAGCATACCATTTAACATTAACGGGAGAAGCTCAAATATACTCGACAAACCCTTCTCAAGGTTGACAAACATGCCAGATTATAGAAGATACCTACTGGAACAAGGTACAGGAGTAGACCTGCACGGAAAAGATGAGACAAAAGCAGCTCAACGCGCAGTGAAAGACGCCATCAGTCACAGCAGCATGATCGGATTAGGCAGCCTATTCAAGATAGACAGCTTCAAGGAACTCGAAGAAGCATTGATGGTTGATGTAACCATCGCGGCGCCAAACCCAGAAAAAGTAGATGGAGATGCAGTCCTAGCTACGCTACCAGAGGGGAATAGAAGAATCAATGTCATCAAGGGGGGTATGATGTGGCCGCCTGAGAACCTTGACCCTGCTGCTAAGAGCCATGATGTGGTGATTGTGAACGCGGTTATCGTTGTCTTGATTGATGTCGAGAAGGTTGAACGCAAGTAGCTGCTTTCTTCAAATTTACCTATTATAAAAAACGGTTATTCAGTTAATTTTCACATCAAAACACACGTTCTCTCGGTATACATATATTCACATATCGGAGATATTGAAGGGATCAATTTGGTATACGACTTTGATACAAAAATCGACAGAACCTCAAGAAACAGCGCCAAATGGACACTGATGAAGCAGATCACAGGCATGGACGACCTGATTCCACTCTGGGTCGCAGACATGGACTTCGCAGTAGTACCAGAGGTAGTTGAGGCACTAAAAGAAAGAGCATCACACCCAATCTTCGGGTATACAGCATTCACAGAAGGCTATTACACAGGCCTTATCAACTGGATGGACAAACGCCACGGATGGAAAGGCGTAGAGAAGGACTGGATACTTTGGAGCCCAGGCGTAGTAGCAGGTTTCAGTATCGCAATCCAAGCATACAGTCAACCAGGTGACAAGATACTCATACAGCCACCGGTCTATTACCCATTCATGAACCAGATCCGTGGAACAGGACGCCAGATCGTAGAGAATCCCCTAATCGACAAGGGTGGTCACTATGAGATGGACTTTGAGGACCTGGAGAAGAAGATCGATGACAGGACAAAGATGATCATCCTCTGCAGTCCTCACAACCCCATCGGCAGGGTCTGGAAGAAGGAAGAGCTAAAGAAACTGGCAAAGATCTGTGAGGAAAAAGATATTCTCATCATAAGCGACGAGATCCACAACGACTTGATTCTCGGAGATATCCCACACACATGTACAGCAACAGTCTCAGAGGACGCAATGCAGAGAACAGTCACACTGGTTGCACCCAGCAAGACATTCAACCTCGCTGGTTTGACCAACGCTGACGCAATCATCCCTAACCCCAAGCTCAGGGCAGGGTTCGCAGCACAGGTCTCCAAGGGAAGCGGTCACAGCAACATCTTCGGAGCACTTGCACAGGACGTCGCCTATAATCATGGAGAACCATGGCTAGAGGAGTGTCTAGCTTATCTGCGTGGAAACCTCAAGTTCTTCAACGAGTTCTTCGCTGAGAAACTACCCCAGTTCAAGGTATACCCACTAGAGGGAACATATCTAACATGGGTAGAGTTCAGCGCACTCGGTATGAACGACGAGGAGCTAATGGACTTTATGCTGAAGAAAGCCAAACTATGGCTGGACGAGGGTACCTTGTTCGGTAGAGGCGGCTCCATGTTCATGAGGTTCAACCTCGCTTGCCCAAGGGCACTGCTGAAACAAGCTCTAGAGAACCTAGAGAAGGCAGTAAACGAACTATAAGTTACCAGTAGGTAACACCCTTTTTCTTTATTACAAAATTTTTTGTGAATTATACTTGCTTTAACCCAGTTTGGTCCGTAAACTTTTATCATATCTCTAGCGAACTACCAATTATGAGTCAGATAATAAGCAGAATCTGGAAGCCAGTACCACGACGAGGCGCAGAAAGATACCTACAACTCACAGTACTCAGCTTCGCAGCATCAGTCACCCTCACACGACTCATCCTAGAACTCACAGGCTACCCCCAACTAGGAAACAGCACACTCCACATCGCCCACGTTCTCTACGGAGGCGTATTCCTATATATAGCAAGCCTCCTACCCCTCCTCTACAGCAACCGCTGGACATACACGTGGACAGCCATACTATCAGGCGTCGGAGTCGGCTTATTCATTGACGAGGTAGGTAAATTCATAACACAAAGCAACGACTACTTTTTCCCAGCTGCAGCACCCATAATATACGCAGTCTTCATACTTACAGTTCTACTATACCAACGTATCAAAAAAGAACCAACCCTAGATACACGAGGCAACCTCTACGCGGTAATCGAGATACTGCAAGAAGTACTCGACCACTCATTGGACCCAGATGAACACCAAGAAATGAAAAACCGACTAAAAGAAATTATAATAAACGCAAAAAACCTCAACTACAGGAGACTCGCAGAAGAACTCCAAGACTTTGTTGAAAGTGATGCACTCCAAGCCAACACAGAGAAACCAAACATATTCGACAAGATAATTACCCAGTGGGAATGGTTTGAACAAAACTACCTCTCAGAAACCAGAGTAAAATACGCCATAGTAATCAGCCTATTACTACTTGGAGTCCCCAGCTTCTTACAACTCGACGAGTTCGGAATGGTAGCACCAAACCCAGCCCAACGCGACACCTACCTACTTGC
>JAHLLU010000026.1 GCA_020444005.1 archaeon | reverse complement strand
GCTAGTCTGAAGTCGCAGTAGAGGGTTAGCTCGTTTCCACCGCCCAGACAGTACCCGTTTACTGCTGCTACTGTCGGTTTAGATAGTTCTATTATCTTTTTGAATGCTTTATGACCGGTTTCGCTTACTTCTCTGCCCTCAGCTGGGGTCATCTCTGGGAACTTGCTGATGTCTGCGCCCGCACAGAATGCTCTATCACCGGCTCCTTTGAAAACAACTACTTTAACATCGGGTTCCGCTGCAGTTTCTAGGTACTCGCTGATTAAGCCGAGCATCTCTAGGGTCATGCTGTTGAGTTTTGATGGTCTATTGAGGGTGATTGTCATCACACCATCCTTTTTCTCCATCAATACTGGCTTCTCTTCACCTAATCCAGCTTTTTTCATCTCGAATGGTCCACGTGGAATGTTTCCACCGAGTTTTATGGCAGTATCAATGTCCTCTGCTGTGGCAATAGCGTCTTTTAGTATCTTATCTGCTTCTTTAACGAAGGGTTCAAGGAGTAACTTTACATCAAAACCTTCTGCTTGGTCTTCTGTTACACTTGGGCGATCAGCGTAGCTGTAGAAGCCCTCTCCGGTCTTGCGTCCAAGTTTCTTTGACTCAAAGAGTTCAACGATCCTTGGGTCTGGTTTGTATTCCTCGCCTAGGTGTTCCTCGAATGTCTTGAGTATATCATATACGATGTCCAAGCCGATGAGGTCACTTAGCATAAATGGTCCGAGGGGCATACCTGCCTTGTGCTGCATGGCAGCGTCAATCTGCTCCATCTCGTATTTATCGAGTAGTTTGGCTGCCTCGTTCAGATAAGTAATCAGTATCCTGTTTACGATGAATCCCGGTGCATCACGCTTGACCCATACAGGGGTCTTACCCATCTTTCGGCTAAGCTCCATTACCATCTGGACGGTCTCTTCACTGGTTTTATCGCCTTGGTTGACCTCAATTAGCTTCATTATGACGGGTGGATTGAAGAAGTGCATGCCAATGAATCGCTCAGGGTTAGAGACCACTGACGCGATCTCTGTGATACTGAGACTACTGGTGTTTGAGGCTAGTATGGCGTCTTTTGGTGCATATTGGTCTACTTCTTTCCAGACTATATGCTTGATCTCCATCCGTTCTGGGATGGCTTCGACCACAAGCTGTGCATCTCCCACGGCTTCCTTGAGGTCTGTAGTGAATTTGATTCTGCTGAGCACCTGGTCCATCTCTTCTTGGGATATTCTTTCACGCTCGACACTTCTACTGAGACTCTTTGTTATTCCCTTGAGTCCGTTGTCGAGGTATTCCTGCGCTATATCCCTGACGGTTACATGGTATCCAGCGGTTGCAGCTACTTGTGCTATGCCGTGTCCCATGACTCCGGCGCCAAGTACCGCTATTTTTTTTATTTGATCAGGTTGCAATGTGTTTCAATCTCGATAGAGTTGAAATCTGCTTATCTGTTTTCCGACTATCAGGGGTAAACCTATTATTATCTTGGAGACTATCTTCGCGCGAGAAATAATATGAGGCAACTAGTTCTGTTGAAGGACATTCCTGACCTCAAGGAAATAACTATCGACCGTGAGACCAGACACCCGAAGACAGAGGGAATCAAGACAAAGATCAGTGATCTTGACAAACGTGCCTTGGAGGCAGCCATCCAAGCCAAGGGAAAGATTGGAGGAGAGGTTATAGTTCTCTCCATGGGTGATGATAAAACAAAGACAGCCTTGCTGGAAGCGTTAGCCATGGGCGCTGACGGTGCTTACATCATTAACGAGGCTGGAGTCAAGGGTATAGACACTAATGCTACAAGCCGCGTGCTTGAGGCAGCCATACGAGAGATCGGCGAGTATGATGTGATTATTAGCGGTGAGATGACGTTGGACAGTCTGAGTAGCCAGATTGGACCAAGACTCGCCGAGTTACTGGACCACCCACAGGTTACCTATGTCAAGGAATACGAGCTATCAGAGGGTTCTGTTAAAGCAGTACGTGACCTAGACAATTTTGAGGAGATAGTTGAGGCTCCATTACCAGCGATTGTTACTGTTGTACGTGAGATCAATGAGCCACGGATACCCAGCCTCATGAATATTATGAAGGCAAAGAGAAAGCCTCAGACAGTATGGAGTCTAGCAGACCTAGGGTTATCACTTGAAGAAGTGCAGGCGATGAGCTATGTTAAAATCAAGGATGTTACAGCCCCCGAGATGACACGCAAACAGGTGAAGATCGAGGCAGATACAATAGAGGAAGCGGCATCGAAGCTTGCAGCAGCCATCAAGGAGGAGGGAGTCATATGAGCATCCTAGTATTCTCAGAAGACCGTGAACTAGCATACCAGCTACTAGCCAAAGCATCAGAACTAGCTGAGAAAATGAGCAAAAAAGTATATTGCCTAGCCTCAGAAACCCCAGAAGATTACATCAAACAAGGAGCAGACAAAATCCTACAAGCAAAACTAGGAGACTTCACCTTAGAATCCTATAGAGCAGCATTATTGAAAGCTGTTGAAGCTTCAGACGCAGAGCTAATACTGATGGGTGCCACAAAGCGTGGAAAAGAGCTTGCTCCAAGAATTGCGGCTGCTTTGAACGCTGGATGCATGACAGAGTGTAACAAGGTTGATTATATTGACGGCGAGGTTGTCATCGAACGATTAACCTATGGAGGCTCTACAATCGCAAAAGAGACTAGCACAAGCAAGCCTACCATAATCACAGCGGCGCCAAGAAGCTTTGACAAACTAGAGCCACAGGACAAACCCGGTGAAATAATCAAGCTTGAGTTTGAAGCCAGCGAGCCCAAAGTAAAGGTACTTGAGACACGTGAAAAACCAAAAGGCACACAAGACCTTGAGAACGCGGATATCATCGTATCAGCTGGAAGAGGCTTCAAAGCCAAAGAGGACTTAGCTATTCTTGAGGAGTTAGCAGAAGCACTTGGTGGCGCAGCCATAGGGTGTACTCGTCCTATCAGCGCAGACTTGGGTTGGATGGATGACTGGGTAGGCATTAGCGGTAAGAAAGTAAAGCCAAGTCTCTACATGACTTGTGGTGTCAGCGGGCAAATACAGCACGTTGCAGGCATTAGGGATAGCAAGATTATCGTCAGCATAAACAACGATGAAGGCGCAGGCATCCATGGAGTCAGTGACTACAGTCTTGTGGGTGACATCTATGAGGTGTTACCTGCTTTGATTAAGGCATTGAAGGAAAAAGCCTAAGCCATACCAATTCCCTTTTTCATTTATGGTTTTAGACGCCCAAACACTGGACGCCATCAAGGAAGCCGCTGAGATCATCAAATCATCAGAATATGTCACCTGCCTAACAGGAGCGGGAATTTCGGTAGAAAGTGGCATCAGACCATTCCGTGGACCCGGAGGACTTTGGACAGAGAAAGGCGAGCCATCAATGGATGGTTATAGACGGTTCCTAAGTAATCCTGAAGCTTATTGGATGCGCCGCTTGGAGACGAAGAGCGAGTTTGGTATCAGTATCCATAACAGTGAACCGAATAATGGACACATAGCTTTAGCGGAACTTGAGAAGATGGGAGTACTCCAGTATCTGATAACTCAGAACATTGACAATCTTCATCTCGCTGCTGGAAGCAAAAATATGCTTGAGATACATGGGAACGGGCGTTACCTAAGATGCATTGATTGTCATACCAAGTGGCATCGTGACGAGTTCAAGGTAGAATCAATACCACCATACTGCCCTCATTGCGGAGGCGTAATCAAGACAGACACAGTAATGTTCGGAGAACCCATCCCCTCAAAAGTACTCAACAGATGCTTTGAAGAAGCAGAAAAAAGCGACTGCATGATCGTAGCGGGCACAAGTGCAACAGTTACCCCTGCAGCAGACCTTCCATTAATCGTCAGACGCAATGGAGGCAATCTTATTGAGGTGAATATAAGAGAGAGTCACATCAGTTATAATTGTCATGTTAACATCTTTGGTCCAGCGGGAGAAGCATTACCGCGTCTTGTTACTGAACTAACTCGACTATTGTAGGCATAATAATTCGACTACAAATTATAACCTTCTTAAAATGGATAATTATCAAGTTAAATTAGTTTATGCTCAAAAAAATTTACATCATTGATTACTACTTTGTGAATAAATATTATCTACTTCTTATTTGGATTATGTTAAGAGGGCGCGCTTTTGGAAAAAGAGGGAGAAATGATTCCGTATGAGTCATTATTTAACAATAACAGAGATGGAGTATTATATTTTAATGAAGATATTATAGTAAAAGCTAATAAAACCGCCCTTGAGATTTTCGATGCCGAAGAAAATGGGTTAGTAGGTAAATCAGTATTTAATTTTACACTAGATAAAGAAGAGTCAGAAAGACGGGTAGAGGATAGGTTGCGAGGAATCCCTGAATTATTCACTATGGAAATCAAGACTAAAAAAGGTAATAAGACTATTGAAGTATCAGCAACCCCTATAAAACATCCCGGTGTAACAAGCTTCTCAATAATCAGGGACGTATCGGAGCGAATCAGACTTGAAACAAGATATAGGACAATATTTAATCGAAGTATTGATCCTATCTTTATTTCAAATGATTCAGGAATTGTATTCATTAACTCAAGTGGTTTGAAGTTATTTGGGGTAAATGACCCTGAAGAGATACTGTATAATATGGGGGATCAGTTTGTTCACCCAGACTCAAATTTTATGTATAGATATGGTAGGGAAAGAAGGAGAGGAAAAAAACTTCCAAGTAGATATAATGTTAAGATCATCAGAAGAGATGGATCAACAAGAACCGTTGAGTACAACTCATCAATTGTTGAATGGGAGGGAGCCCCCGCCTCTCTAGTAATTGCCCGAGATATTACAGAAAAAGTTGATTTTGAGAAAAAAATTGAGCAGCTTCACCAAAACGCACAACAATTAAGCTCTGCCAACTCAGTCAAAGAAATTATTAACATACAGAATAAGCTATTGAAGGAACTTGTCGGTTATTATGGTTCAGTATCATTTGGGTATATAAAAAATAATGAAATCATCTTCGAGAGAATAGACGAAAAGCCGCCTATTATCATTGATATTGATGGAAAAGGTATTAGCGCTAAAGCTATAAGAACAAGAGAAATCCAGAATGTTCCTGATGTCGAAAAAGAAACAGATTATTTAAAAATACTCGATACGCACAACAAATCATCATTAGTAGTGCCAGTGATTATTGATGACAACCTGGTCGGAGTTATAAATCTCAACAGTAAACTAGAAAACGCATTTACACCAGACGTCGTTGAACTGGTAAAGCTTCTAAGCATCCACACAGGACTAGCATATACACGCATCCAACATATTCAGAAAGAAAAAAAGTATCAAGAAAAACTCAGATTATTAAATGAACACGCAGGTATACTTCACAGCAAGGAAAATATTGACGAAATCATTCAAGAGACGTTTAGAATAATAAACGAGATACTAGGAATCGCACTGGTGGGATATTTCACTGTAGAAAATAACATAGTGGAAGAAAAATATCTAGGCAAAAAAAGCATAGAAATGAAAATCCCTCTTGGGTATACAACCACAATCGATGGTCCGGGAGTAATACCAAAAGTTGTACGAGAGAAAAAAGAAGTTTACATTCCAGATACCTCAAAAGAGCCATTATATGTTAAAGGCATTTCACAAGGTATCATTGAGTTAAGATCCGAATTTGCTGTTCCCTTGATGTTTAATGATAAAGTAATTGGCGTACTAAACCTAGAAAGCGAGAAACTGAACGCGTTCAGTGAAGAGGACAGAGAGATTCTAAGCATTCTCAGTAAACAAGTTGGCTCTGCTATTGGTTTAATAAATCAAAGACAAGAATCTGAAAATCTACTTAACGCGTTTCTAGAATCAGCTACAAACGGTTTCGAGCTGCTTGATCCTGATTTGAATCTGCTTTATATTAATGAGGCGAGACGTGGAATGTCTCCTGAAGGAGCCATAGTAGAGATTGGTCAAAACGTTGTGGGTCTCTATGGAGGAGAACGAGAGGAGAAGAGAATCAGTGCGTATAGAAGGGTCTTCTCATCAGGGGAACCTGAGACAATTTACGACTCATTTAAAGATGATAAAGGTAGGAACAAACACCTTATTGTTAATATATTCAAGGTAAACGAGAACATAGGATTATCCACAATAGACATATCAGACAGGGTGAACGCAGAAGAGAGACTGAAACTAAGCGAGGAACGCTATAGAAAACTCATTGAGACCTCCCCTGATCTAATAATCGAGCATGACATCGACGGGAATATTTTGTTCCTTAACTCTGCCACAGAGAGATTCACAGGGGTAGATAAGGAATGTGTTGGAAATCACAATATAACTGAGATGATTCTCCCAGAGTTTATGGAGGAAGCTCGAAGAAGACAAAAGAAAAGAATCGAAGAAAGTACCACATCTTTCCAGTATGAGTTGTCCTTGAGTAATCATTTAGGAGAGTTAGTACCTGTTCTCGTAAGATCTACACCCATTATACGTGATGGAAGAACAGAATCTATTCTCTTGATGGTAAGAGATATCAGTGAATACAAAAGAGCGCAAAAAGTCGCAGAGGAGATAACCCGTAGACATATCGAGGATCAGTTAAAGCTCGAACAGTTATCAGAGATGGAGCGCCTGAAATCCCAATTCATGAATACAGCTACCCACGAAATCAGGACACCGATAACCTCCATTAAGGGGTACACTGAACTCATCGAGGAGGCTTTAGGCGAAAAAAACCTCAATAAAGTATTCAGATACTTTGAGGTAATAAATAGAAATGTGGATCGTCTTGAACACCTCACAGACGACCTCTTGGATATTCAGCGCATTGAGTCTGGACGTATGAGTCTCAACCTCATGGATTGCAAACTTTCCAATATATTAAAGCAACTTGAGTCTGAGCTCCACCCCATATTGTTAGAGCGAAAGCAGACACTTGAGATAGAAATCAAGGATGTCAAAAAGATGAAGTGTGATACCATGCGTTTGAACCAAGTGCTTGTTAACCTTGTAGGGAATGCCAGCAAGTACTCTCAAGCGGGTAGTAAGATAAAGCTGATTATATCGAGGGACAAAGATCAAATCGTCTTTGCAGTATCAGACGAGGGAATAGGTATAGCACCTGATGATATGACTAAGCTCTTCAAACCATTCCCAGACATCCATATTGAAGGTGTAACTCATGGCTCAGGTTTAGGGTTAAGTGTATGCTATGGTATAATCGAGCTTCACGGAGGAAAAATTTGGGTGGAATCAAATGGAAGGGATAAAGGGTCAACCTTCAAATTCACCATCCCACTATAAAAAATGGTTAGTCCAACTTTTTTCTTGTCCAGTCTGCTACTTCTTTGCATGTGGCGAACCAGACATCCCCCTTATCTTTTGCATCGGTTATAAGTTGCTCTAGCATGTTAAGTCGACTGATTCGTCCAATGCACTGGGGGTGACAGGTTAAACCGAAATATCGTCCCAGTTGGTGAATGCCGTCCCATTCTGGTTTCCATAGGTCCCAAACCTGTTTGGAGTTCATCCGGTTAGTCTCAAAGTGAGGCCAGTCATCAAGAAGCCACTCAATAGGCAATTCAACCAGTTCAGTGTCTTCACCTCTGTGTTTCAGCATATAGGGCATATCTGAGTCCATAAAATCGCTGTCGTATTTGAAGCCATATTCCTTGATCAACCCAAGAGTATAATCGCTGATGAGCCAATAGGGGGCCCTAAAGCCTTCAGGTTTGTAGCCTAGTTTTTCAAAGGATGATTTCTGTTTCTCGAAAACACCACGTTGGCTCTCTTGACTGATCTCAGCAAGACGCTCATGAAGATAACCATGACCACCCATCTCATGTCCCCTGCTGATGATCTCCTCACAGCTTTCTGTAAACTGGTCTATGGTCCATCCCGGGGTGAAGAAGGTTGCCTTGATCTCCATACGATCTAGCATGTCAAGGATTCTTTCAATCGCTACATTCGGGGAGAACCTTCCACGGCTCTGTGCTACTATGTCGTGAGGAGCTCTCCACATCAATGCACTATTCGAGTCATAGTCGAAACTTAGGTTGAAGCATGCCTGATATCCATCAGGCCAGAAACTTTCACTCATGGGTTTTTGGTTGTTCTTTATACCTATAAAATGTCTCATAGGGGGGAATATTCTATGATACAATGTGTTTTATGAAGTGCAGGTATATTCTGGTGAAGAAAAAGGATGGACTTTTATCTCTAAAATTAAAGATATTATCTTTGACTCACAATGAGCCAAGACAACATCGTATACATAGGACGGAAACCGGCGATGAGCTACGTAATGGCTACACTCGCGACATTCAATAACGACAACGAGACCGTCCAATTGAAGGCTAGAGGCAGAGCTATCACCACAGCGGTTGATGTAGCGGAGATTACCAGAAACAGGTACATGACAGGCATGGAGCACCCGGGTATTACCATCGGCACCGAGCAAGTAGAGGATGATAGAGGTACAAGAAACGTCTCCACTATGACCATCGTTCTTACAAAAGGTGATGCAGTAGTTCCACAAGAGGTCTTTGAGAGGCGCCCAAGACGTAGACCCAGAGAACACAGGGAAGAAGAAAAGGCAGAAGCCCCTGTTGAAGAGGAACCTGCGCAAGAAGAAGCTGAGTCTGATGAGGTTGATGTTTCGGATATCAAGGGTGTCGGTGACGCGACAGCTGAGAAGCTCAGGGCTGCTGGTTATGATAATGTTTCTAAAGTTGTTGGCGCTGAGTCTTTTGAGCTTGCTTTAAAGACTGGTTTGAGCGAGAAACAGATCGCGAAGATCATTGAGGCTGCCAAGGAACTCTAGTTGTGGGGGAAACCCCTAAAACAGTTTGATGTGCAACTGTTCTGGATAGAGATGAGAGTTTTACAGTTACACTGTAGCGATTTTAACTTCAAGACACTCAAGGAGACTCCCGTAGCGGAGCACCCTGCTTTCCCTAAGGAAGGCGAGTATGAGAATGTCTTGGTTTGTTTCACATGCTTCGAGAAGAAGGACGTAAACAACGAGCCAGCCATCATTGAGCAGTACGTTGAGAACATCAAGACAGATACTGGTAGAATCGGATGCAAGACAGTGCTTCTACACCCATATGCTCACCTGAGCCACGAGCTTGGAAGCCCAAAACGTGCGAAAAAGTTCCTAGCTGACCTAGAAAAAAGACTCCAAGAAGAGGGCATTGATGCTCATAAGAGCCCTTTTGGATGGTACAAGGCGTTTGGACTAACCTGTAAAGGTCATCCATTAGCAGAAATGTACAGGGAGTATTAGGGGAACACTTTCCCCGGGTTCATAATCCCGTTGGGATCAAAAACCTTCTTTATTCCCTTCATCAACTCGACTTGTTTTTCGCCTACCTTCAAAGGTAGATACTGTTTCTTGGTATAGCCTATTCCGTGTTCTCCGCTAATGGTGCCACCGAGTTCCATGCTGATCTCGATAAGCTCCTCTATTGCTTCCTCGAGTACGATAGGCCATTCCTCGTCTGATTGGTCTTGTCTTACGACGCTCCAGTGTATGTTACCGTCACCGGCGTGTCCAACCGCGATCACAAGTACCCCATATTTTTGTTCTAGAGGCATTGCTTTCTCGACGAATTCTGGTATCTTGCTTCTTGGGACACAGATATCAGCCTCATCTGACTCGTAGAAGGCTGTGTAAGCATCTGCCATGGCCTTCCTTGCTTCCCAGAGATCGTCCTGTTGTTTCTGTGTCTCAGCAAGATATACTTCAACTGCGCCTAGGTCTAGACATGCTTCTCCCGCAGTCTCTAAGGCGGTTTCTAGCTCTGTATCGCTGTTGGATTCAACGCCTACAATTAGATAGGCTGGGTTGCTGTTGTCCGGTAGTTTGCGTTCTAGGTAGCGTTCTATTGTGACTACTGCGTGTTGTGTTAGGAACTCTAACGCGAATGGGTTGACCTTGCGTCTTATGATCTCGCTTACTGCTTTCGCTGCATCTTCTACGGACTCGAATGGGGCGTAGATTAGCGCCGTCTTCTGTGGCATGGGGATTAACCGTAGGGTTGCTTTGGTGACTACGCCTAGGGTGCCCTCGCTGCCTATGATTAGGTCTATGAGGCTGTAGGCTGTGCTGTCCTTGACTGTTTTTCCCCCGAGGTTGATTACCTCACCAGTTGGTAGGACTACTTCTAAGCCATTGACGAAGTCTCTTGTGACTCCGTATTTCATGGCACGCATGCCGCCAGCGTTTGTATTGATGTTTCCACCTATTGTGCCAGAGTTCTCACCCGGATCAGGTGGGTAGAGGAGTCCAATTTCCTCGGTTTTCTCATGAACATCCATAACCAAGACACCGGACTCGACTGTGATCATCAGGTTTTCCTCGTCAAGCTCGATGATCTTATCCATGTGCTCCATGTTTAGAGCTATTCCACCGTATACAGGATGGTTTGCTCCACTGAGCCCTGTTCTGCTACCTTGTGGGGTTACTGGTATCATGTGCTTGTTGGCGTATGCCATGAGCTTGGATACCTCTTCGGTGGTGTGTGGACTGACTACAATACTGGGTGGATGGGGTTCAAGGGGAGACTCGTCTATGCTGTGTCTCTCTATGTCCTCTTGGGTGTTGGAGACGTTCTCTGCTCCAACGATGGTTTCGATTTCGGCTCTGATTTCAGGTGTGATTTCTGTGTATTTAGGCACCTTCCCCGTGCTCCTTGATCTTCTCTATGAGACGGGGTATCACCTCATATAAATCCCCAACCAATCCGAGGCTGGAAATCTTGAAGATAGGTGCTTCAGGGTCCTTGTTAATGGCTATGATGACATCGCTTGTCTTCATACCAGCTTGATGCTGGACTGCTCCGCTGATGCCGCAAGCCATGTAAAGCTGTGGTCTGACGGTTCTACCGCTTAGTCCTACTTGGTGGCGGTAATCGATCCAGCCTTCATCTACCGTAGGTCTTGATGCGCCTACTGCGCCTCCGAGACTTGTTGCTAGTTTTTCGATTAGCTTGAAACCTTCAGGTTCACCCATACCAAGCCCACCTGAAACGATTATATCAGCGTCAGTGATGCTTAGCTGTTCAGCTGCCTCCTCAAAGGCAAGTACCTTGATCCTGTCTGTGACTTTGCTCATGTCAACGGGTTTCTTTACTATCTCACCTGATGGACTGTTTACTTTCTTGGCTTCAGGGAACATCTTGTAACGCACAGTAGCCATCTGGGGACTACTGTTGGGCGTAACGATGGTTGCCATGATGTTTCCACCATATGCTGGACGGGTCTGTTGGAGTAGCCCGGTCTCTGGGTCAATATCCAGACTAGTACAGTCTGCTGTGAGTCCTGTCTTGAGCTTGGCTGCGACTTTTGGCCCCATGCTTCGTCCGATGCTTGTGGCACCGACGAGGAATATACTTGGGTCTTCCTCTCTACAGCACTGTGCTAGTAGGTCGCTGTATGGGTCGTCTCTGAATTGTTTGAGTTCGGGATGGTCATAGATGAATACCTTGTCTGCTCCACGGTTGATGAGTTCAGTTGCCGCCTCGTCTAATTCGCTGCCTACGATTACAGCGTAGACTGGTTCCTTGAGTTCTGCTGCGAGTTCCTGTGCCTTGCCTAGTAGCTCTACTGCTACCTTGTGGAGTTTGCCTTGGCTCATCTCGGCGTAGATCATTACACCCTTGGCGTCTTTGGTCTCTTTCGCTTCTGTCTCCCGCATGATGATGGCTCCTACGGGGCAGACATCGATACATTGTCCACATGCGCGGCATGCTTCTGTTATTACTGCTTTGCCGTCTTTCATCTCGATGGCGCCAAAGGGACATACATCAACGCATGCTCCACATCCTGTACAGTCGCTTGTTACGTATACTGGTGCTTCATTCATTTAGATCACCTTGCACTCCTGTAGTTTCTTGAATAACGCTTCTACGAGTTCATCTGGTGTTCCCTCGACTACCTCTCCTGCCTCGTGAACTGTTGGCTCGAATATCTTTACTACCCGGGTGAAGCTTCCCTCTAATCCGATCTCTTTAGGGTCGATTCCTAGGTCGTTATTTGTAATTTCTTTGATCTCGGCTTTTTTGGCTTTGAGACGTC
>JAHLLU010000025.1 GCA_020444005.1 archaeon | reverse complement strand
ACATCGCTCTTATCTCCGAATCTTGGAGCCTCTGATCCGATCAAACGTTCCTTAAGCTCTGTACATACTTTTTCAGCTACCTCGACGCTTACATCGTTTCCAATCAGCTGCATCTGTAGGTCCCATAGAATGGGTTCAAGGTCTTTCTCTGTAAAACCGGTGTTACTAATTTTTTTTACGATGCCTTTGAGTCCGTTTCTGAGCTTTTCGAACATTAGATGGATCCCTGAACCCCTTGCTGAATATTGGCGGATAAGTTCTCCGCCATTGCTTGATGAGATTCAAGCTGTGCCATTATCTGGCCAAGCTGTTGCTCTATCGAGCCTTGGGCTTTCTCCATCTCTTCTAGTCGCTCATTTACGTCCTTAAGAGCGTCCTCATAGGTCATCTCGACCGATACATCAGCGCCTATTCCCATGACTATTTTATCCAGTTCACCTAGGGTGGCGTTGATAAAAGCTGCTCCTCCTACGGGTACGAGGAGGTTGTTTCCTGATTTGATGTTTTTCAGGTCTTCTAGTGATTGTTTTGCTACTCGTAGCTCGGAGACCGAAGCTAGTACAACTTGAAGCCTCTGTTGAAGGGTGTTAACCGTTCCCTCCATCATCCGCATCTCGGTCACCAGCTGCCTTAACTGGTTCTCTTTCTGCTGAAGACCTTGAGACATCTTACTCTTCCTCTTCTTCAGAGACACTTTCGATGGTAATCTCGTGGCGCTTTGCTCTGTGGCGGCTGCCTAGCTCCGCGTAAACACGCTCCAATGCATGCTCCTCTTTTGCGGCGGAGATTAGTAGATTGAATGTCAGTGGCTCGAAGAAGTGCTGCTTCATGATCTCGCCCTGAATCCTGTAAAGTTTAGTGCTCATCCTTAAGCCTCCGCGAGTTCAACGGTTACTACACCGTCACCGTCTTTTGTCATTTTGACACGGATCTTTCTCGGAGGGTTCTTGATTCCTCTTGCCCAGACAGCCTCATTGACACTTGGGTCTATGATAATCTCTGTGGGCTTCATGTGGCGCTCAGTAAACTGCCTGAGCACAAACATGGCTTTCTCTGCCCTACGGAATTTCTGGGCAATCCAAGCTCTTCCCAGAGGCACTGTATAGATTCTTTCCATTTCAGACATGCGTATTTCTCTCCTATGCTTTTAGTTTCCTGTTTCGCCAGTTGCGTCTACTCTGTGGGCTCCACCTGATCTCGCCCTTAGTCTTAGCGATAATCCATGCGGGCACTGATTTCTTCGCCTTGCCTGCTTTCGCAAGACGTAGCTTGTAAGCCAAATGTTTGTTTCTAGCCATTTTTCTTATACTCTCCTTATACTGATGTCTCTCTTGGTCTGCTGACTCTGGATCTGTTCAAGCAATTTTCTGAGAAGATCATCGGTTATGGGCAAAGGCACTCTCCCAGATTGAGCCAGCTGGAGTAGCTGTATTTCCATCTGAGCCGCGAAGTCTGGTCGAACCAGCTTCACGTTCTGGAGCCTCTGCCGTGCTTCAGGTGTGAGAATCTTGCGCATAAGGGCTTGCTTCTGGGCTTCTGCTTCAGCCTGAGCTTGTGCTTGCGCTTCCGCTGCATGCTCTTGCTGCCCACGTTGGGCTTGCAGTTCTGCCATTCGGCGTTTCCTTATTTCTGCTAGATCCTCGTCTGAAGACATTTGATTTCACTTAATAATTTTGAAGTTCGGGTTTTTCTCTGTCTAGGTCGCGCTTTAGCTGGGTTGACATCGCGTCAAGTAGGCTTCTGCCTTTTCCTGTTACGGTTCTTCCCTTGATTCCCTCTTTCTGCGCTAAACCTGCCTGCTCTAGTTGCTGCAGGATTGTCCTGATGATGTTACCGCCAGCTTTTGCGAAGTGTGCGGGTCTTACGCCACGCCTCTTTCTTCCGCCGTAGTCTTTTCTAAGCTTGCTGACACCTACTGGCCCATTTATGTATAGTTTTCTGAGCATGCTTGCGCTCCTTACATACCACCAGTCGGGGTTCTGGGGTACTCTTTCAGCGTGGCTCCCAGTCTTCACATAGCCCGCCCATTCAGGGGGCTGGATCTCTCGAATGTTCTCTTTCAAGTAACCAGAGAGACTGTTGATTAGTACGTCTGCTGGTACATCGTATGCCGTTGTCATTTTTCTTCTTCCCAGATGTGTTTGAACCATTACAGGTACTGACATATATACATAGTCCTGTCTGGTTCAGCAACTCTTAACCACAGGAACAAGATAAAAAAGTTATCTAAAAATCGACAATAACTCTTGAGACGTCATATTCTGTTCCTGGTTTTCATGATTTGAGTAGCTGTTTTAGTGACCGTGCCTAGAATAGAAACTTATGAATTTAAGAACCAAGTCTTTATTCTGATACCAATGGACATGGAGGAACCCCTGTGAGTAAACAAAAACGATGTATCTTCGTTAAAGAACGGATATGCCCGTTCCAAGCCACACAGGTTCCATTCCAGACATGCCAAATCTGTATAGAAGCATGGAAAACAGAGGTAGCAATAAAGAAGCAGCAGCTCCAAGGCGCTCAGATGGCATCCAGTTATCAACAACCACCACAGCAAGAAGGACGTCGAGTATCATTACCGGCAATAGAAAATGATGGTAGCGCCGTGATTAATGATAAGCTTAAGGAAATTGATCAACTATTGAAGGAGGACAAGATCGATCCTCTGGAGTATATTAGGCGGCGTAAGGAGCAGGTTGAGAGTCTCATCGGTGAAAAACCCAAGCTCAGTATAGAGGATGTAGAGGACCTGCCACAAGAAATTCGTCCTGCACCTAAATTGGTGCGAGTTGCTGTGATTGTAAAATCTTTTATTAGAAAACAGGTTTTTACGGCTCCTGAAAACTGGGAGCTTCCTGACACAATCACGGATAAGGTGATTAACTCGATTTTTAAGATGGCGGAGAAGAAAAACGCCTCAGATATTAGGCTAAGAGCCGGGGAATACAAGATCGCGGGAATCGCCGGGGAGAAGAACAAGATAGCCTTGATGGTTCTTGATGTGGATGAAGAGTTTGAAACCTATGAAGCTGAGATGATGCGCGTTTATGAGATTCTTCAGAAAAACGAGAAATGGGATAGTGCAGTGAGGCATATCCATGGCTAGAGATACTTCTTTGATATCTTCGCAACAACAGTGTATAGTGGATCAACTATCTGAGCGATCCTCGCCTTGACCGCTAGACTTAGAAACATATACGCGTCATCCCGGTCCCAGCCATAATCACTGACCATCCAGTTGATCAATTCACGGTAGGCTAGCCTAGCGGCATCCTCTAAAGGTCTAGCACTGCATACAGTCATGATCATATCATCGGACTCAACTCTCGGCCAAGCAATAGTCTTCTTCAACACATTGAACCTGAGGCTTACTACTGCACCAATCTCCACAGCTGTGCCACATATCTCTCCGTCTCCTTGAATAGCGTGAACATCTCCTAGCCCAAATAATGCTCCTTTCTGGGTTACAGGCAGATACAATGTGTTTCCGGGTCTGATATCGGGGCAATCCATGTTTCCACCGTGTGGTCCCGGGGCAAGAGTCTGTATTGCTTCGTAGGCTGGGCTTACGCCTATGGTTCCTATGAATGGTTCAGTTTCCAGCTCTATGGTTTTACCGTGGTCTGTTTCATACGTGATCTTGTCGTCTTCGATGTAGCTGATCTTTGTCCTTGGCTCCATAAGGTTCAGCCAGCCCTCCAATGCACCGAATCCCGGGATTATACTTGAGCCGCCCCATTCAGGCAATTCTATATCAAGTATTTCTACAACAAGGGTATCACCGGGCTCTGCGCCTCTAATATAGATGGGCCCTGTAACTGGGTTAAGCGCCCCCGCGAGTCCCATATCAACTGCTTCTTGAAAAGTACGGGTAGGGCTAATTATTCCACCATAAGCATCCCACGTTGAAACCTCAATTTCTTCACCGGGTTCCACAAAAGCTATGGGCTCTGTGAACGGATTTAACGTACTGTTTCCCGTTGCGGTGAGCTTATCTTGGGGTTTTTTCTCTATCCTTTTCACCATAATAATCTATTTTGATTATCTTGTTTCATTTGGTTTAACGGTATCGTGGCTGTGCTCTGTAAAAACGATAAGAATAAAAATAGGCTCTGTGGTTGTATGTTAGCAGTTAGATAGAATGGACTATCAATTGAGGTAAAGAAAAATGGAATACATGTATGCCGCTATGCTCCTTCACAGCGCAGGAAAAGAGATCAGTGAAGACGCAGTTACAAACACACTCACAGCGGCTGGCGTTAGCGCAGACTCTAGTAGAGTCAAGGCGTTATGTGCCGCCCTTGCAGATGTTGATATCGATGAAGCTCTCAAAGCACCTGTCTTTACAGCAGGTGCCGCCGCAGCAGCAGCTCCAGCAGCAGCTGAGGAAGAAGCAGCCCCTGAAGAAGAGGCTAAGGAAGAGGAACCAGAAGAGGAAGAGGACCTACAGGGACTCGGCGCTCTCTTCGGTTAAATCTCTCCTAACTATTTTTGAGTCTAATTACCCTATTCCTTGTTTTAATGAGATTATTGTTTTGATGCTAGTGGTTACTGGGTTTGATTTACCCTTTTATGGAGGCATTGGGGATATTTACTGTAATAGAAGGATGAGTATGAGTTCCGTAATTGGTAAGATATCCTTAAATGATTCACAAATTCAACATAGGTGGTTCAATTGATTACTTCTGAGACACTAAAGAAAAAATACATAGAGTTTTTCCTTGAACACAATCACAAACGAATAGCAAATGCACCCCTGATACCGGAGAATGACCCCACAGCGCTCTTCATATCAGCTGGAATGCATCCACTGGTACCATATCTACTTGGTCAGCCGCATCCTAGTGGGAAGAGGCTTGTTAATGTTCAGAAATGTCTCAGAACCAGTGATGTAGATGAGGTGGGGGACAGTTTCCACCTGAGCTTCTTTGAGATGCTGGGTAACTGGAGTCTAGGTGACTACTTCAAAGAGGAATCCATCAAGATGAGCTATGAGTTTCTCACAAGCGAGAAATGGCTAAACATAGACCCAGAAAGGCTCTCCTTTACAGTGTTTGCAGGTGATGAAGATAGCCCCCGAGACATGGATAGCGCAAAAGTCTGGATGGAGCTTGGTGTCCCAGAAGATAGAATATACTATCTTCCAAAGGAGGACAACTGGTGGGGACCAATCGGTAGCACTGGACCCTGTGGACCTGACACAGAGATATTCTATGATACAGGAATCCCAGCGTGTAGCCCTGATTGTCAGCCGGGATGTAACTGTGGAAAGTACTGTGAGATATGGAACAACGTATTCATGGAGTACAACAAGACCCCTTATGGAAAATACGAGCTTCTAGAACAGAAGAACGTAGACACAGGCATGGGTGTGGAAAGAACCACAGCCATACTACAGGGAAAAGACAATGTCTATGAAACAGAAATATTTGCGCCTCTTGTTGAACAGGTGAAAAGTCTAGCTGGATTAGAGGAGCTTGAACCAAGTCAGGTTAAGAGTATCAGGATAATCGTTGAGCACGCACGTGCAGCTACGTTCCTTCTCGCGGAAGGCATTGTTCCATTGAACACCGAGCAGGGATATGTTCTTCGAAGAATGATTAGGAAGGCTATCCGGCATGGCAAGCTCTTAGGAGTAGATGATGAGTTCCTGAGTGGTCTAGCTGAGATGGTAATTGAGACATATTCAGAGGATTATCCATACCTCAAAGAGAACGAGGAAACCATCATCTCAGAACTGAAGAAAGAACACAAGAAATTCAGCAATACGCTCCAAAAAGGACTCAACAGATTCAACAGAATGGCGAGAAAAAACAAGAAAATCAGTGGAAAAGACGCCTTCTTACTCTATCAGAGCTTCGGTTTCCCAATAGAAATCATCATAGAGCTTGGTGAAGAGAATGACATCCCTATAGATGTGGATGGATTTAACGCGGAGTTTGAGAAACACCAGAAAGTCTCCAGAGCTGGCGCTGATAAGCGGTTTGGTAGCGGTCTTGCAGATCATTCTGAGAAGACGGTAAGGCTTCACACTGCTACGCATCTGTTGAATGAGGCGCTGAGAAAGGTTCTTGGAGATCAGGTCGAGCAGAGGGGTTCTAATATTACGCCTGAGCGTCTAAGATTTGACTTCAACTTCCACAGAAAGGTCACTAAAGACGAGTTAAAACAAGTCGAGGACTTGGTGAACGAGCAGATCAAGAAGGCTATTCCCATTGAGAAATGCGAGACTACTTTCGAGAAGGCAAAGGAGATGGGTGCACAGGCGGTCTTTGAGCAGAGATACGGGGACAAGATCACCGTATACTCAATAGGAGATTTCTCGATGGAGGTGTGTAGTGGACCTCACGTCAAGAACACTAAGGAGATTGGGCACTTTAGGATAAAGAAAGAAGAAGGCATCTCGGCTGGAGTCCGTAGAATTAGGGCTGTCGTGGAGTAGACGTCCCTTGCTACTATTTTAAATAAGGGTGACCTTAACTATGGATAATATCGCTAGTGATATATTCAAGATGCTGTAACGAATAGAGACTAGGAGACGTAAACCTTGAGCATGTGGACTGAACTCGTCAACATCGCATTAGCACACGGGTATCTTGGAGTCTTTATCTTAGCAGTGCTCTGTAACATGACGTTCTTTCTCCCCGCCCCAGTCGTTGTACCAATATACGCTCTAGGAGCAACCCATAACCCAATACTCTTGGGACTAAGCAGCGGATTGGGATCAACGATAGGCGAGTTCTCATCATATGTTATCGGTGTAGCTAGCAAGAAGGTCATTGATGAACGCTATAAAAGACAGGTGCAGATTACGCGGCGGCTGCTTGAGAAGCATGGTATGTTCTTGATTTTCATATTTGCGTTGACGCCTCTTCCAGATGATCTATTGCTCGTTACGTTTGGCATTGTTAATTATGATTTGAAGAAGGCTTTCACGGCGATGCTGGCGGGGAAAATATTGATGAATATTGGAGTCGCGTATGCTGGAAGATACAGTTTCCCCACATTATGGACGTATATAACATCAATATCGACACTTCAAATCGGAATATTACTTTGTATTGTCGCTGTGATCATATATCGTGCCTATAAGATTGACTGGTCAGGCACACTTGAGCGATTTGATGTGAAAGACGACCAATCATCCGAGGAATAATACTCCATTTAAACGTGAAATCTACTCCAATGATTTCATCCGCAACTGTTTTTACTCATAACCTTTATTCTCACTGCTATCAATTGGAGATCAGATAGAGGATAGTATGCATATGGTTGAATGGAAACAGATCGAAGCAAAATGGCAGAAACGCTGGGCAGAAGCCCATGCGTTTGATACAGACCCAGACCCCGAGAAGCCCAAGTTCTATCTAACAGTAGCCTACCCATATCCCAACAGCCCGCAGCACATTGGACATGGAAGAACCTATACCCTGACCGATGTTCATGCACGGTTCCAGAGGATGCACGGCTACAATGTGTTGCTCCCGATGGCGTGGCACTTTACTGGAACACCGCTTTTCGCGATGGTAGAGAGACTCAAAGAAAGAGACCCAAGTCTCCTTGATACGTTCCTCAACCTATACAATATCCCAGAGAGCAAGCTACCCGAGTTAGAGGACCCTGTGTCGATGGCGACATACTTTGCGATGGAGATCAAGCATGGCATGCAGCGCATCGGATACAGTATGGACTGGAGACGAGAGTTCACAACAGTGGACCCAATTTATAGCAAGTTCATTGAGTGGCAGTTCGCAAAGCTGAGACAGAAGGGATTCATCACTCAGGGAAGCCACCCAGTAGGATGGTGTCCAAGCTGTGGAAACCCAGTAGGACAACACGATACAGTAGGTGACAAGGAGCCTGAGATCGATGAGTTTACTATTATCAAGGTGAAGCATGATGACTTGATTTTCCCAGCGGGTACGCTGCGCCCTGAGACGGTTTATGGTATCACTAACATGTGGATTAACCCTGACGCGGTATATGTGGAGGCAAATGTTGATGGGGAACGTTGGGTTATCAGCGCGGAAGCAGCTAACAAGTTCCAGCTACTTGGTCGAGATGTCGAGATCATCGACGAGTATATGGGAAGCAAGTTCATTGGATTAACACTGACTAACCCCGTGACGGGTGCAGAGTTCCCGATGCTGCCTGCTAGCTTTGTAGACCCCAAGGCAGTAACAGGTGTAGTAATGTCTGTGCCTGCTCACGCACCTTTCGACTATGTCGCACTAGAACAGTTGAAGCGTGAGGTCAAGAAGAATCCAGATAATTACAAGATCAAGCCAGAGGACATCAAGGACATTGAGTCCATCGCGGTTATAGAGATCGATGGCTACAGCGAGATTCCTGCAAGGGACGTAGTGGAAAAACTAAAGATCACAGACCAGAATGACCCCAACCTGGAGAAAGCAACCAAGGAAATCTATAGCGCAGAGTTCCACGGCGGAAAAATGAGAAACAATACAGGCCAATACGCCTCACTACCAGTACAGACAGCTAAAGAAGCAGTCAAGGAAGACATGATAGCGAAAGGCTCAGCCACCACCATGTACGAGATGCTTGAACCAGTTCAGTGTCGCTGTGGCGCAGAGATCGTGGTCAAGATATTCGAGAACCAGTGGTTCATCAACTATGGTGACCCAGAGTGGAAGAAGCTGGCACACGAGAACATCGAGAACGCCAACATCATCCCAAGGGAGCTAAAACAAGAGTTCCACAACGTCGTAGACTGGCTGAGAGAGAAAGCATGTGCACGAAAAGCAGGCTTAGGGACACCACTACCATGGGAGCCCGAGTGGACCATCGAGGCACTAAGCGACTCAGTGATCTACATGGCGTATTACACGGTTATCAAGGGAATCAACGAGGTCAACCCCGACCCAGAGACCCTAACAGAAGATTTCTGGGACTACGTATTCCTAGGAAAAGGTGACGCAGCCAAAGTAGCAGCGAACACGGATTTCCCAGAGGATAAACTGAAGGAGCTGAACAGCGAGTTCAACTACTTCTACCCACCGGACACAAGGCACAGTGGAAGAGACCTGATCAGCAACCACCTGACCTACATGGTCTTCTGCCATGACGGTATCTGGCCAAGGGACAAGTGGCCACAAGGTATCACGGTAAACGGATCAGTGCTGATGGAGGGAAGCAAGATGAGCAAGAGCCTCAACAATATCATCCCATTGATCAACGCCATCGATATGTTCGGAGCGGACCCATTGAGGATCAGCCTGATGATCACAGCCGAGCCTCTGAAAGACGCTGACTTCAGCCCAGACCTAGCGAAAAACCTAGGCGACGCCTTAGACAGGTTCTACAATAGAGCCAAGGATATCATCGCACAGGGCAAAGGCAACGACGATAACCTGCATGCTATCGACAAGTGGATGCTTAGCAAGCTACAGGGGCATATTATCGAGGCAAACGAGGCGATGGAGGAGCTGAAGGTCAGAAAGACCATTCACGCAGCCTTGTACAACTTGGACGGCGAGATGGACTGGTACAAGAAACGTGTCGCAAGATACAGGGATGACCCCGAGAGAATCGAGGGCATCAAGTATGTCGAGTGGCGAGTCTTGGATACTCAGGTTCGTATGCTGACTCCGTTCACTCCGCATCTCTGTGAGGAGATATGGGAGATGATGGGCGGTGAGGGTTTCATTGCTTTCGCTGATTGGCCAGAGGTTGATGAGAAGCTTGTGGACAAGGATAGTGAGGAGATTGAGGAGATCATCCAGACGAGCATGGAGGATGTTCAGAAGATCACCCGCGTCACAGGCATTAACCCGGAGCAGATACACTTCTACACGGCTGATGGATGGAAGTGGAAGATATACATGAAGGCACTTGCCTTGGCGAAGGAGGGCAAACTGGATGTTGGCAGTCTCATTAAGGCATCCTTCAAGGACGAGGAGATGAAGACAAGAACCAAGGAGGTTCCCAAGTTCGCCCGCCAGATAATGGATGACGTCATTAAGCTACCTGATAGAAGCGTGGAGCTACGTCTGAAGATGGGTCAGATAAATGAGGTTGGCATACTGCAGGATGCGGTGAACTTTATCGAGGGAGAGACTGGCGCCGAGGTAAGCATCGGAGCCGAGTCAGACCCATGGATAGAGGACCCAGCAAAACGTGCGCCACGTAGCAAGCCATACAGGCCTGCTATCTATGTCGCATAACCTTCCCTTTTTCCCCGTTTTTATTTTTCTTAAAACATCTTATTGACACACTTTTGTCGTTTAAACTCCGTTACTCATACACTTTTTTACGTTTATCATAAAGCGATCTGGGCTGTTCTGGGGCTTCTTTTATTGAAATAAGCTGCTTCCGGGTTTTCCCGGGGTACCCCCCCCCTCCCCCTAAAGGAATTGAATCAGCCAGTGAGAGCACAGGTGATCTGTGCTTCCTTTTTAGAAATATACGTTTGTTTTGAAGCGCCCCGAGTAGTAGTTGTGGAATGCCTTGATTTTTGTGTCCAGTGAATGTGACTCGAACTCGTGTACTCCACCAGCGACATGTATTTTCAGCTTATAGATGGTTTCTGGGTAATCTTTGCCATATGAGTTTCTGTTCTCGCTTCTGAGTTCTACCTGGGTTACGCTTGAATGAGGTAGGACCAATGCATTGGGTATCTCCGCGAGTAGCTGATCCTTGGTCCAGCCATTATACTGAGCCGCGTAGTCAAAGCTTGTACCTAGCTGTGCAGCCCATTGTCCGAAGAAGCCTTTTCCCTCGGCTTTTGCTGCATCTTGTGCTTTTTTGATGCTTTGGTTTACCATGTCCTTGGTTAACTGGACGATGATGAGATTCTGGTTGGTAGCCAGTAGAATATATGCGTCCCATCTACCGAAGCTCTTGGGTTTCTGGAAATTGCTTACTGTGGTGATTATTGTTTCCCCAGCGGGGCTAGATGGTTGAACCCTTGTAGGTGGTGGCGGTGGAGGCGCATGGTTCACTGGGGTGGGTGCTTCTACGGGTCTCAGAGGTGTTCCGCAGTTGTTGCAGAACTTGTCTGTTTCCAGTACCTTTGCGCCGCAGTTACTACAATATGGCATGGTGGACTACGATGGTGATCCGGAATATGTGCTTATTGCCTTAATCTATAGATTTTTATCTAGTCTTTGGTCTGGTTCAGTGATTTGATATCTCTAGGAATCGAGTCCACAGCCGATAACCTCGGAATAGGCATAGTATCCAGTGACCATGAGGTCTTGGCGAACTATGTTAAGATACATGTTCCCCCAGAGGGGGGTATACATCCTCGTGAGGCTGCTCGTCATCACAGTGAGTATATGGGAGCATCGATCAAGACGGCACTCGATCAAGCAGGTATCACCATGTCTGAGGTGGATATCATCTCGTTTGCGCAGGGACCCGGTTTAGGACCATGCCTACGTACTGGTGCTACTGGTGCAAGAGCCCTTGCATCCTATCTGAATAAGCCATTAGTGGGTGTAAACCACTGTGTGGCTCACATTGAGATAGGTAGAATGGCCACTGGTGCAGTGGACCCGTTGACGCTCTATGTTTCCGGGGGAAATACGATAGTTAGTGGCTATGAGTCTGGGCGTTACAGGATTTTCGGCGAGACACTTGATATAGCGGTGGGGAACTGTTTTGATACCTTCGCGAGAGCAGCTGGACTTGAGTACCCTGGTGGACCTGATATTGAGCGCAAGGCAGCGCTTGGCAGTAAGCTGATTCCTCTGCCTTATGCGGTTAAGGGAATGGACCTCAGCTATAGTGGATTATTGACATCGATCACCTCAGAATACGAGACAGGAAAACACAGTATCGAGGATCTATGCTTTAGCCTACAGGAGACAGCCTACGCGATGCTTGGAGAGGTTACTGAGCGAGCATTAGCTCATACCAGTAAGCCTGAATTGTTATTGACTGGCGGAGTTGCAGCGAACAAGCGGCTCGCATCGATGGTAAGGGATATTGCTGAGGATCATGGGGCTACGCCTTTTGTGGTGCCGATTAAGCTTGCTCAGGATAATGGCGCCATGATAGCGTGGACAGGTATAATTGCGTATAATGCGGGTTACAGGACACCTCTGGAGAGTAGTTATGTTAATCCGAATTGGAGAATGGATCAGGTGGAGATTCCGTGGAGAAACTAGTGGCTAAGGGCGCTGAAGCCGATCTCTATATTGTGGATTGGA
>JAHLLU010000024.1 GCA_020444005.1 archaeon | reverse complement strand
AAGCACCAACCCTCGGAGTAATCGGAAGACTCGGGGGAATAGGAGCCCGCCCAGAACAGATTGGTCTCGTCTCTGACTCTGATGGAGCAAGCACAGCTCTCAGTGTAGCCATGAAGCTGGCTGACATGCAGCGAAAAGGCGATCAACTACCGGGGGACGTGATAGTTGCAACGCATATTTGCCCTGATGCCCCAATTAAGCCCCATGAGCCTGTGCCTTTCATGGGGAGTCCTGTTGATACGGTTACTATGAACAAACATGAGGTTGATCCAGAGATGAATGCCATCATCAGCATCGATACAACCAAGGGGAATAGACTTGCTAACTGGAGGGGATTCGCCATCACCCCTACGGTCAAGGAGGGGTGGGTCTTGAAGGTGAGTAAAGACCTAGTGGACATCATGGAGTGGGTTACAGGGGAATTACCCAAGATATGCCCGATTACCACTCAGGACATAACCCCCTATGGCAACGGTTTGGATCACATCAACAGTATAATGCAGCCATGTATCGCCACAAACGTACCCGTTCTTGGTTTAGCGATTACTACACAGGTGCCTGTACCGGGGTGTGGTACTGGTGCTAGTCATCCTACTGATATTGAGGCGGCTGGGCGGTATGTGATCGAGGTTGCTAAGCAGTATGGTAAGGGGTTATGCTGCTTCTATGATGTTGATGAGTGGGAGATCATCCTAGAGAAATATGGTGCTCACAAGCATCTACAAGCTTTGGGTTGAGAGGTTTATATCCCTCGTCACCATATAATTCATGAGCAAAATGTACAAAAAGATACTAGTAGCGTTTGATGGTTCAGAGGCAAGTAAACACGCCCTAGACCACGCTGTATCTATCGCTGATTTATCTAAAGCATCAGTCCACATCATATCCGTAGTACCAAAGGTAATGATGCCAGTCTTCCCAGACGAGGGATTCGGAGCAGCACCAGTCACGGCAGCCCAAGACCTTGGAGACTACCAAGACAGGATGAAAACAATCTATGGTAAGAGCCTTGAGGAAGCCGAGGAAGACATCAAGGGCCACTTCCCTGATCTACAGGTAACAACTCAGCTTATGGAGGGAAGACCCAGCAGTACCATCGTAGATGAGGCTGAAAACAACGATATGGATCTAATTGTCATCGGCAGCAGGGGTCTAGGCGGCATTACAGGCTGGATACTTGGCAGCACCAGTAGGCGTGTCGTTGAGAGCTGTACAAAACCCGTACTTATCATCAAGTAGTCCCCGTTTTTTTAGAGGGGAACCCTTTTCCTATGGATACACGTTTCTAGTTGATATGGAGCCGTTTGAAGCGCTAAGAGAAGCAGGACGTATCGCATCAAAGGTACGGGATACCACGCTTGCTGAGATAGAGCCCGGTGTTAAGGTAGAGTACATCTGCGACCTAGTAAACCAAAGAGTGGCAGAAATGGGGGGAAAGATGGCTTTCCCATGCAACGTGGACATTGATCATGTTGCCGCGCATTATTGTGCACCTATCAATGACAAGACTGTGATACCTGAGCGAAGCCTGGTGAAGCTTGATGTAGGTGTTCATGTTGACGGCTATATCGCGGATACAGCAAAGACTGTAAGTTTTGATCCTAGTTATGATTACCTTGTGGAGGCGGCTACTGCTGGTCTTGATGCAGCCATACAGACAATCAGACCCGGAGTCAGGGCAAATGAGATAGGCGCTGCAATCGAGGACGCAATAAGGAGCCATGGCGCTAAGCCTATTCGTAATCTTACTGGACATAAATTAGCTCGTTATGTAGTCCACGCGGGTAAGAGCATCCCCAATATCAATGGTCATGACCGGCACGTCATCAACGAGGGTGATGTTTACGCCATCGAGCCCTTCGCTGTTCCCCCAACCGCTGATGGCTTGGTCACTGATGGTCCTCCAAGTAACATATACCGAATGCAAAAAAGACGCTCTGTTAAAGGCACCGCTAAGAAGATGCAGAAATATATTCAAGCCGAGTACAGGACTCTTCCTTTTGCATCCCGTTGGGTGATGAGAAAATTCAGTTCAGGCAAAGGCTTAGAGGCTTTCCAAGAACTATTGAATGCAAAATCAATAATGAGCTACCCACAGCTTATCGAAAGTAGCCATGCCAAAGTAGCTCAGGCTGAACACAGCGTCATCGTAACAGAGGACGGCTGTGAAGTAACTACAGCCTAGTCTTTCTTCTCTTTAGGGTCTTTTCGGGCGTTGATCCTTGTTACGGTCATCATGCCCTCGCAGCGGGTACATGGCTCATCTTTCTTGAAGATATAGTCCCCTGGCTGGAATGCCCTTACTCTCTTGAGGTTGCATTGGGGGCACTCTAGGGTGGTTACTACTTCGACTTCTTTTGGTCCGTCCTGTGTTTTGGTCGCTGGCTTAGCTTTGAAGAATGTGAACCCTATGGCTACGAACCCTGAGACACCGATTAGTATGTACATGAACGCTGTTTCCATGTTACCTTCACCATAATTGGTGAAACCCATGTAAAGGCTGGCAAGAGCGATGGCTCCTACTACAACCATGAGCGCTAGGGTCGTCCAGTTCTGGGTTGCTCCTGCTAGTGGTCCTACGTCGCTGTCTGCCATTATTGACCAACCCCCACTGTGTTTCCGATTCCAGCTACAATTATTGTGTCGCCTTCCTCGCTATAGTCCAGTATCAGTCCTTTGACGCTGCTTACTGCTTTATCTGTGGCTTCCATGAGTTCCTCGACTAGCGGCGCTACAACGTGTTCCATGCCCTGCTTGATGGCAACCGCGTATAGCGGTACGTTGTTCTCTGTCGCTGCTTTTTCGATCTTGTACTTCTCTACTCCGGGTCCACCGATGGCTGCGCCGACTCCTTCAGCGATCTCGCCTACTTCTTCTCCTTCTAGTTTACCGGCTGCGTCTACTGTTATAAGCATCTTAACCTTGCCTTCCTCCCGGTTGACTAGGAAATCAACTGCGTCTCCTGGTTTGCCTACGCTTCCCCCGGGTCCCTGTGCCTTGGTTACTATGACTCTTCTTCCCTCAAACTCGATCTCTCCTGCCATCATCTCTGTGGCTACGAGTTTTGTGGGTGCGCCATTGAGTAGTTTGGATGCTACTATGGGTCCGACGCTGTCTCCGATGGGTATGCCGTCTCTGAATGCTTGAAGTGCTGCGCTGTAGGATTCGATTTGTTTGATGATCATGGGTAGGATCATGTGAATCTGCATGATGATGTAGATGTTCATAGTCTTCTTACCCATCAGGTAATAGTGTCTGATGATCTTGTAGAACTGATTCAAGACCAGACTCGCCTCAAGAAGGTTCTCAAGATTGTTTCTCTGAGCTTCAGTGGCTTCTGGTGCCATCCGAGCGACTTCTTGTTTGAACGTAAACTCTCTTACATTCATGATACTTCCTAGTTTTTGCACTACTCCAGCTGGGTCCATGCTTACTGGTTCTATCATGAAGTGTTCGATGAATCGTTCTACCTGTGGTGTAGGGTCTTTTTCGGGTTTACCATAGTCTTTGATGGCTTCAACGGCTACGTTTTTGCCCTTGTCCCGGTATCTCTTGATTTTTCGTAGGCTTACTTCGATTTGTCGAAGCATTGTCATGCCTTGGATCTTTTGAGCGTAGAATAGGTAGACGATAAAAGCTAGGCTGAACAATGTGTTCAGTATCATGCCTATCTCGCTGTCTTGTTGTTGAAGTACTTGTCCAAGCAGTTGGAACATTAAATTCACTGCTGTTGAAAACAGGGGAGCGGTTATAAAGTTTAGCTTATTTAAGCAAAATCCTTATTAGATAAACATAAGGCTTCAACAAGCCCATTTAGGCAACTTTTTTTAAACGAGCACCGCGTCTCTTTTGAGGATGTTCCGTTACGCTATCAAACGAATAATACGCGGAAGAGGTATGTTTCTATCCCTTTTCTTGAGCGTTGCATTAGCCACCACATTATTTGCGGGTATACTTCAAGGAGCGGACGCTATTGGTGCTCGGAGCATTCAGCAGATATTCGAGTCAGCGCCTTACGACATCATTGATGAGGCGAGTGACAAGAACATCACTGATACCCGGATATTTGACGTCGAGAACGTTATGGGGGATATTGAGGGCGTAACGGCTATTGATCAATTTGTCTATGCTCCTGTTAATATCTGGGAGCCGGGCACAAATGTCACGGTGGAGGGCGTTTATCTGATCGCCATTCCCGATGATAGTGTCTTTTATGATCAACTTGTGGGCATCGACTACCTTGAAAGAGGTAAAGTCTATTTTGACGTCAGCTCAGCTCTCACAGAGGAGTACATGGAAAATGGCTCCGTTGTTATAGACCTCAGTACCTATTTGTGGCAGAGCCCACCGGGTTTTGAGAACAGGCAATTCAAGATGCCTATACAGGACGCAATAGCGGTAGAGGACACTGCGTGGACATTATTTGTAGGGCGATACAGCAGTTATCTGACCGGTTTATTCAATAGAAATGATCCCAGCCAGAAACGCCCCAGCTATAACCTAATCCTCATGAGCACAGACACTTATATGGATATTCAAAACTCGATTTTCGCTGAGGATCGGCGACCAACTGATGACCAGCATGGTGTAGCTTTGATCAGTCTTGACCGTGATACGCTTGTTAACCCATGGGATATTCAGGGGAGTATAGACCGGGTTACTTTGATTCTTGAAGAGATCAACGCTAATGGCGCTGAGTACATGTATTTGCCGGAGAATTTCCTTGGGCAGATACTGGAGGCTATTGAGCAGAATCTTAACTCGATGAAGTCAAACACCATGGTGGTAAGTCTTCCCGTCTTCTTTACGGCGTGGTATCTTGGGACCACTATCGCTGAGGTGGTGTTTGGTCTCAGGCGCCGGGAGATCGGTTTACTGTTGACCCGAGGACTGAATCATAGACAGGTGCTACAGATGCTTCTCTTTGAAGGAGTACTGGTATCTGTGCTAGCATGGATATTAGGCATAGTTGCTGGAAGCCTTGTATTGCCACTGGTTATTCAGGGCGTTAATCCTATTGATATTCTCCTAGCAACCAACCCAGTAACGCTTGTAACCGTATTCGTGTTCAGCGCAGCCCTCTCATTATTCTCAATCTTCAGACCAGCCCAAAAAGCAGTCGAGATAAACATCGTAGACGCTCTAAGAGAACACCTATCAGACGACGAGGAAGAAGAGGACCTACTTGGACCAATCATTGCCCTACTTTTAGGAGTCTACAGGTTTGCGATGATCTATTTTGGTTTGAGTGTGGATATGTTCCAGCCTAGTTCAACTAACCTGATCGTGACTTTGCTGTATTCGACTTGGTGGGGTTTTGACTATATTCTTAGCTTCATATCCTCGATTGTGTTCTTCTGGGGCTTTACGACTCTCTTCATCAAGGTGTTACCCCGTTATCAGAAGCTTCTTAGCAAGATATCTGAGATGATTGTAGGTGATGCCGCAAAGTTCTCAACACTTAGCTCAAGCAGGAACCTCAAGAAAACAGGAGCCACAATATTCATGGTAGCGTTAATCGTTAGCTACAGCATCACCGTTATCGGTAACGTGGCGTCCAGTGAGAACTTTATCAAGAGCGCAACTTACAGCTCAGTAGGCGCCGATGCCGCGATATGGCTTTTCGAGGGAGAAGACGCGGAGGGTGTCTTGGAGAAGGTTCTTGCTGTTGATGGCGTGGAAGCTGCCAGTATCGAGGTATTATTCACACCGGATACCAGTCTAGGCGCTATCCCTGTACGAGGTATAGATCCATTAGCTTGGCGAGACTCAGCGTATATTCCAGAGGACTTTACGGATGATCTTACTATGTTTGACCGTATGGCGAGAATTGATGACGGAGCGATAATCGAACGAGGAGCAGCAGCTGCACTTGGGTTAAGCGTAAATAACACAATGATTCTGAACACAGCCGCCAGAACTTACACTGTTCGTATAATCGGTTTCTATGGCTGGGCTACTGGTGAAAACTATGTTCCAAGCAATCCCATGATGTACGTCAACAATGTCTTCATGGAGCAGATCAAGGAACGATATATCGATCAGCGCAGAATAATCGTAAACCTTGAACCAGATGTTAACCCGGAGACCATGCGTAATGTTCTAGGTGATGTGGACCTTGATGTCCAGCGCGTAGACATGACGGCGATAAACCTTGAGAACGCCTTGGATAACGTGATACTTAGCGGCTCCAAACAGGTACAAGTCTTAGGCACATACTTTGCGGGCTTGGTAGCATCAGTTGGAATAGTCTTGATAGTATCAACAATGATCAGGAGCAGAAACAAGGAACTCACAATCATGAGCATCAGAGGCTTCAGTCCAAAACAGATGATGGTAACCCTGCTCGTGGAAAACCTTGGAATGGACTTGTTCGCTATTGCTTTGGGTCTGTTTGTGGGGGTATTCACATTGTATGGAGTGGTTAATCTGCTAAATCAGGCGCTGGCTTTCATATTCAGATACAAGGTAGTGTTCACCAATATGGTGATACTGCAGATGGGGTTAATCATAGGGCTAATAATAGTGTCCACCATTGTTCCCATCGTGGTGGCTGTAAACAGGATCGCGGCTGAGCCGGATCTAAAACTGGAGGAATAAAAATGAGTACAAGAAACGCGGTCATCGTAAGGGACCTGATAAAGATATACAAGATCGGTCAGATCGAAGTCCAAGCCCTCCGAGGCTTGAACGTCAACGTACGCAAAGGCGAGATGATAAGCATCATCGGACCAAGTGGAAGCGGAAAAACCACGCTGCTAAACATAATAGGCGGCTTAGACAAGGCTAGTGCAGGCAGCGTCAAGGTATTCGAAACCGACCTAACCAATCTATCCACAGGGGACCTTGTGAATTTTAGACGCGAGACCGTGGGGCATGTCTTCCAGAACATGAACCTCATACCAACTCTTACCGCAGCAGAGAACATTGAGCTACCCATGGCTGCTCTCGGAATCAAGGCTGATGAACGTAAGAAACGCATCGAGGAGCTACTTAATGTAGTTGGACTACTTGACAGAGCAGACCATAAACCCGGTGAGCTAAGCGGCGGTGAACAACAGCGTATCGCCTTAGCAGCAGCACTTGCTAATGATCCTCCGCTTATTCTTGCAGACGAGCCCACAGGTGAACTGGATACAGAGAACGCCAGAATAGTAGTGGAGTATCTCCGTAAGATCAACAAGGAGCTTGAGAAAACCGTCATCATGGTTACCCATGACCCAAACATTGCGCGTATCAGCGACAGAATACTCAGAATACACGACGGAGTAGTACAAGCAGATGTTGCATCGCTAGGTGACTCGGAGGCGCCAACAGCAGACTATACAAAGTTACTGCAGTCGCGTATCAGTGAGATCGAGATCGAGCTTCTAGGCTTGGATAGTCGGTTTAAGCAGGGTATTATCACTGGTGATGAGTACGTGAAACAGCAAACAGGTCTTAAGAACACTGTTGATGTTCTCCGTGAGGAGCTACACCGTATGGGTGTAGTCAATTAATCTTTGACAAATCTTTTTTGACAAATCTATTTGTTAAAAATAGTTAAAACTAAGCTGCTTATCCATTTTATCACCGATAATGGTGAAAAACATGAGTACAAGAACACAAAACATCCTAGCATTCGCTGCTAGAAATCTGAGTTACGGCGGGGTCGCCCTAATTATTACAGCTGCGTATATCGTTTACGTCCAACCAAACCACATCAATGTCTTCCTAGCCCCATATACAGGGGACCCTATACAACTGGGCGGGGTCTTGGTTTTACTTGGTGGATTAGTATCTGCTTTTGGATTTGTTTTGAAGAATCTATTGAAAAATTGAGGGTTTTATCCTCTTTTTTATGAATTAGTTTTTATTTTTGTAGTTGCCTATGAGTCGCCATTCTAGCCAATCCCATATCCATAGGATTCGCTCGGGGTCGTTTTTCCTTGATTTATCCGTCATGAAGATTAATCCAATTGATAAGAGTGCAAAGAATCCTGTGAATACTGCTAAAACAGAGTCTCTCTGAACATAGGCGAAATATGCCATCAGCCCAGTTATTCCAATCATTATGGATGAGAAGACGTAGAAGCCAGTGTCCAGTCGCTTCTTTATCGCTTTAAGCCTCTTACTGCGTTTCGTGTTTACGGTCTCAAGTAGGTTCAGATCAACATCCTTGTTGATGAACTCGATAGTAGCTACAGCCTTCTCACCGATCTTGTTCAACCTGTATAGACGGTCCTCGCCTCTGTCTAGAAATTCTTCTAGCTCTCCGAGGTGATAGTTCAGTCTTCCCGTTGAAAGCCCTGTTTCACCGAGGATGCCTGTGTAGTTGACGCCTTCAGGGTAGCTTGCGATTATCTTGAGTATGTTTTTCCTTTCCTGATGCCCAAGCGCCTTTATAATAATGTCATCCAGTTCAGATGAAGTATTCTTCACCATTCTTCAACAGAATACCCCTATTCTCGATGTGTTTTAACCCTTTTTGAACCCAGAAACTTGACAACGTTTCTTGTCAAAAACCTGGAGAAAAACAGCTTAATGACACACTTTTTTGCGTTTAAAACCCGTTAAGGTGACGGTTTTTTACATATATCAGGCATCAATCTAGGCTGTTTTGGGGCTGGTTTAAGCTTTATCAGCCCTCTTTTGGCTGGGATTGGGATGCCCCCTCCCCCCCCTACTTGAAGAGGCTTTCTCTTACTGATAGGCTAAATCTGCTGAACTGGTATCTTCGTATCATAGTGTCGTAGTTGGTTGCCACTGAACGCCTACTGGTGTAATCAGTAATGGAGCCATCCTTGATTCCTTTTGCAGCCTCATACATTTCCCCCATCTGCTCTGGCTCTACGAGAGGCTCGTTATGTGCGGGCATCAACCAGTCATATTCTGGCATGAGATCAACAAGCCGTTTGCAGCTTTTGATAAAGTCATCGTGGTTTCCACCCGGTAGGTAGCTTGTGACGCCTCCTGTGTAGTAGATGTCGCCTGTGTAGAGATAACGGGCTTCTCGATCCAGTAGGCAGATGTGGTCGCTGCTGTGTCCGGGTGTGTAGATGATTTCTAGTTTTCGTCCGCCAAGGTCGATTATTTCTCCGTCTCTGAGCCAGTGGGTTACGGTGTATGGTGGTGCGTAGTAGTTGTCTGGGTCAAATGATTCTGGATAAGGTTTGATTACTGCTCCTTCCTCGATCATTTCCCCCATCTTGTCCCTGCCTAATCCGTTGGCTGCGCTTTCCCGTCCCATGGGGTCATCATAGAGATAGATTTCATCAAAGTCCTTGCAGCCACCAATATGATCGTTATGCGTGTGGGTAAGTAACAGGAAGTAGGGTTTGTCCGTGAGTTCCTCTACGAGCTTGTCCAGTCTACCGATGCCTGTGCCTCCATCGATAACTGCAGCGCGTTCCTCGCCTATCACCAGATACATGAGGGCTTCATCGTATTGACCATCCTCCAGCAAAGCATACAGCCAATCATGTATCTTGTAGACGCTGTACCATGGCTGGCTTGTCTCAACCTTTTCCAGATTTGAGTATACTTTCCTAGGTAGTATATCCCACCAGTTTCCAGACATGGCAAATCACTGATCATACAGACTTTTAACAGTTAAGCGAACGAGTCCAGCCTCGTTGATTCATAGAGCTTGGTGCCTATGTTTGTCTCGCTGGGTATGAATGGGCGGAGTAGGTTCCATGCTCCGCGTCTGACCATCTGAGCATATTTCTTACGATCATAGCTTCTATGGGCGCCATCTAGCTTTGAGGCAGGCATTACTCTGAGGAAGGGGTTTGAGTGCTCGGTGTTCATCAGGATATACTCTGAGATATCAGACATCTCACCCAGCATCGCAGCTACGATATGGGGTTGTCTTGCCTCATAGTCCTTGATCTCTCTTCGTAATCGCTTGGATATGATGAGTTCCTCTGGGTCTGCTTTACCGCGTCTAATCTTTGTGAGTGCTCTTGCCGCTATGTCTTGGGCTTCACTCACTCCCCGTGTGGCTACTTCCTCAACTGTGTCGTGTCTGAAGAGAGCTGTGATCATCTCTCGCTGCATATTGTTGATGTATTCTGGGGTGTCGTGGCGTCTGAGTTCGATTCCCCGGTAAAAGTCTCGTCCATCCATCAAGCGTCCATAGTATCTGTTTGCTGCGACCACAACAGGATCAGTAGTCTTGGTGAGCAAAACTAGATACTTGAAATGGTTATCAATGTTCATAGGCAGTTTTGTCTCAGCTGTAATCAGGTCAGCCAAGTCAAGGTAATCCTCTCTTGTGGCACCCGGTTTCTTGACAAACAGTGAATCAAAGGGACCATAGATGACCTCAAACCCGTTTCCCTGAGCCACCCTAAGCGCATGAACCATACACTGTCTTGAGAGCCTGTTGATCTCCTGAAACACCCTGACATTCGCGAACCTGTTAGAATAACAGCCACTATACCCATAGACCACTACCAGCATCAGCTTCAACGCGGCTTGCCGCTGCTGACACCAACGAAACTCATCCGAATCACGTGGAAAACTATCTCTCAGATGCTTGAACTTGATACGTCGATTTAGAAACTCGCCCATAAACCTGCCCATGAACCCGGGGCTGGTCTCGTCTATGCCGTCCTCTGTGACTGTCTCGTAGCTTACGTTTCTATGGACGATGATGTTTGGAAACATGCTTTCAAAGTCCAGTGCAGCGACGTTTTCATGTAGCCCGGGCTTGGGGCTGAATATCATGCCGCCTCTGTCGCTGCCTATCATGTCCCATGCACTGGACTTGAACCCGTAACCACCGTTCATACCGGGCACCACCACATTCATCTTCACAGCCTCAGCGCACTGCCTGCTATCAATGGTCTTCCCGGGCTCCCAGTCAGCAGATAAACCGATAGGCGCGTAGGTGAACCGTGCTCTTTCAATGAGTCCCACGAGCCCGGTTTTCCAGTAGCCTGTTGAGGCGATGATGAGTCTTCCACGCCATCTTTCTCCTCCTCTCCCGAGACATAGTTCTATGTTGTTGGCTCTTGCTCTACTCATGAGGTGTCTTGTGGTGCTTCTTGGATCATCAAACACTAGCACGTCAGGGTCTTCCTCTTCCAACAGCATGTTCAGATGCTGGAGCAAAAGATTCTCTCGTGATTCTAGTGTCTCAAATTCTTTTCCTTCGCCATCAAGTATCTGTATCTTGTCGATGCGGTATTTTTCTGGTGTCTTGATGATGAGTGATTTCCAGTCTGGTGGCTCAAAGGACTCGCTGTCATCGATTACAGTAAAGTCAACTAGTTTTCCATCCTCTTCATTTATGTCGCAGAGGGTGCTTGGCTGGATTCCCCGGTAGATGAGGTGCCACTGGACAGGTATCAATCCCACATTGTACAGTTCTTTGACCTCTTTAAGGCGCTCAGCGTACCTAGTAACCTCGTCCAAGTCCTCGGCTTGGTCTATCTTGACCTCAACGTATTCTGATATCTTGTTTCTATGGATTGATGTGAACCGTTTCACGGGTTTAGCTGAGATTACGAATGGGTGCTCCTCGAAAAGATAGACAAGGTTATCACTTGTGTACTCTGGCTCTGGTTCGGCTATGATAACCGGGTTATATCGCTCAGTTACCCGTATTGCTTCATTGTTCACTGTCTTGAACCAGTAAACCGCATCCCGTCCATCGATATACGGGTCCAGCAGCCAACCCCTGTGCCTCACATTAGCGCATCCTCAAGTCGTTTGATTCTACGATCAAACGAGTCCATCCGATTGTTCGCCTTCTCAAGGAGGCTCCTGTTTTCAAGAGTAGAAATGAAAAGCATCAGATCCAGCATCTTGAATGACTCGGCGTAGCTCATTGCTCCTAGTTCATCGCTCCAAGCTTGGAGTAGGTGTTCGAAGGCTGTTCGTCTGTTCTCGCTTCTGAGGGGATCTTGGAACTCCTTGCGGAGTCTGTCTACCAGTTCTTGGTAGCTCATTCTGAATGGTTTTGTCTCTCTTCCCATCTTGAAATCAACAACATAGTGGTACTCGACTGAGCCTAGTGGTCTCAGGGGATGATCCACGAGAAACGCCCTGTTATAGCGTGAATCCTTCCCACGTTTTCTGAGATAGATTATCACATTCGCACAGTGACGTAGAAACAGGCTGCTCTCAGGCATGGGTTTACGCTTGGTCTTAGCACTGCTGTCTCGTCCACTGGCTACTATGGGTATCCTTCGCTCAGCGCAGATATTTCGCAGATTATTGATACTCTGTTGTACTTCCTCATAGACAACGTGACGGTTACGAATCCTTGGATCATCCTTCGCCAGCTTATAGATGCCCCTGACAATCACCAAGCTAACATTATTCTCCTCCATCAGCAGCCTGATCAAACCCTCCACGAGCAAAACCTGCTGATCTGCGGAGCTTGCGGTGAATATCTGCACTCGTTGAAGCGCTTCCCAGAGATGGTAACCACTGTCCTCCATCAACTCAGCTAGCTCCTCAAGTCCAAGATTGGTGCGCTCCTTCCGGTAGTTTCCCAGTAGCATGTATAC
>JAHLLU010000023.1 GCA_020444005.1 archaeon | reverse complement strand
CTACACACAGAGTGGCAAAAACAAGGAGGAGCTAATCAATGAAAGTACAAGTAGTAAACCTCCAGAACGAGAAAACAACAGAACTTGAACTACCAAAAGTATTCAGCACCCCAGTCAGGCACGATGTAATCAAACGAGCGGTAATCGCCCTCCAAAGCACAAAGTTCCAGCCCCAAGGCAGGGACCCAATGGCAGGAAAGAGGACGACAGCAGAGTCCCGCGGAACAGGCCACGGCATAGCCCGAGTTCCCAGGCTCAAGCAAGGCAACAGAGCCGCCTTCGGCGTAAGCATAGTTGGCGGTCACGCGGCCTTCCCTCCGCTCTCAGAAAAAGTCATCGTTAAGCGTATCAATAAGAAAGAGAAAAGGTACGCTATTAGGTCGGGAATAGCAGCTTCGGCTGTAAAGGAACTCGTAGTCAAACGTGGACATCAAGTCCATGACGTAGAACAGCTGCCAATTGTAGTCAGCGATGAACTAGAAACCCTCGAGAAAACCCGAGACGTAAAAGAATTCCTACAAGCCTTGAACATCTGGAGCGACGTAAAACGCGCAGACAGAGGCAAGATCAGGGCAGGAAGAGGAAAAATGAGAGGACGCAAGTACAAGAAAGGAAAGGGTCCACTTATCGTCGTGGGTGAAGATAACGGAATAGGATACGCAGCGAGAAACCTAGCGGGCGTAGAAGTAACAGACATCTACGGATTGAACGCAGAGCTTCTCGCACCAGGCGCACATCCAGGAAGACTGGTCATATGGACTCAGTCAGCCTTTGAACAATTAGATGAGGTATGGATGGAGTAATCATGGAGTCACATAAAGTAATCAAGTACCCGATGATGACAGAGCGCAGCGTCAATATGATCGAAAATGAGAACAAACTCGTATTCATAGTTGACCGACGGGCAACCAAAGACGATATCAAAGCAGCGGTAAAGGAACTCTACGAAGTAGACGCCACAAAGGTAAACACACTAATCACAACCAAAGGCGAGAAGAAAGCCTTCGTCAAACTATCAGACGAATACGATGCATCAGACGTCGCTATCCGTCTAGGAATACTATAGGTGAGATGAGATGGGTAAGAAAGTAAGAGTACAGCGAAGAGGACGCGGCGGACACCAATTCAAAGCCGCAAAAATGAACAAGATCGCCCCAGCAAAGTACCCAAAGAAAACCGATGAAGTCCAACAGGGCTACATCAAGGACCTTACACATGAACCAGGAAGAGGGGCCCCACTCGCATACATAGAATTCGGACAAGGACAAGGCTTCTACACCACAGCCATCGAAGGAACAGCGTTAAACCAAGAGATACACGTAGGCGCAGAAGCACCACTAAAAATCGGCAACGTACTACCCCTAGGAAGCATCCCAGAGGGAACCATGGTATGTAACATCGAGCTACGTCCAGGCGACGGAGGTAAGATGGCTAGATCAAGCGGAGCATTCGCCACAGTAATCGCACATGCAGCAGGAAAAACCACTGTCAGACTACCAAGCAAACGAACAGTACGCATAAACAGCAACTCACGCGCTACACTAGGAATCATCAGCGGCGGCGGAAGAAGAGAAAAACCCTTCATGACAGCCGGCCAGAAACACCACAAGAAACGCGCAAAGGGACACAAGTACCCTACAGCACACGGCGTAAAGATGCCTGCGGCCATGCACCCACACGGTGGAGGTCGCCACAGAAGACCCGGTAAATCAACGACAGTCAGCAGACACGCACCTCCAGGCGCAAAAGTAGGCCTAATCGCAGCCCGCAACAGCGGTAAACGACAGAGGAGGAGAAACTAAGGGTTTAAAACCCCTTTTCATAATAGGTGAAACAATATGCCCAAGGACTTTAACTATCGTGGAAAAACCATCGAGGAACTAAAAGCAATGTCCATGGATGAGTTCATCAGGATGCTTCCATCAAGAATGAGAAGAAGCCTGAAACGTGGACTCAGTCAAGAACAACGTATAGTGCTTGAGAAACTCCGCAAGGACGACGGCAAACCGGTAAGGACCCATGCAAGGGACCTTGTTATTATGCCTGAGATGCTTGGGAAGACAATTCACTGCTATACTGGTAAAGAGTTCAAAGAGATAACCATCAACGAAAAGATGATGGGCCACTATCTCGGTGAATACGCAATAAGCATTACACCAGTTCGTCACGGACGTCCAGGTATCGGTGCTTCAAGAAGCAGCATGTATATCCCGCTCAAGTAGTTTCTCTACAAAAATTTTTTCATTTTTTATCTATAATAACCTACAATCATTATACAGCATACTTTGTTTTGCATAGAATAAATGCCATTTTTTCTGGATGGAATTATTTTATCATTATTGTAAGAACCTTGTAACTAGAAGAGCATTAGAATACATACCATGAATAACGTTTTTATATTAAGACACGATTCAAGGTAGGCGAACGGTGCGTATATGCCATCCTGGAAATATTCAGTACAAGGGCTAGACCCAGACAAGACCGCTATAGCCAGCGGTAGGGATCTCAGAATAAAGCCAAAAACAGCTAGAGAAATCTGTAATCACATCAAAGGAATGAAGCTTGAAGAAGCAAAGACATTCCTAGTAGACGTAATCGACAAAAAACAAGCAGTTCCATATTACCGATACCGCGGAAAGGTTCCACACAGAAAACAGCTGAGTGGCCATGATGCAGGTCGGTTCCCTGAGAAAGCAGCCGGAGAGATACTGAAAATCCTAGACTCAGTGGAGGCTAACGCCGAGTTTAAGGGCTTATACGCAGACAGACTCAAAATAGTTCACATGGCTGCACACCGTGGCAGAGTCATACGGAAATTTATCCCTAGGGCTTTTGGAAGGGCGTCACCATACTACAAACACTTGACCCATATTGAGGTCGCAGTTGAGGAATTCTAATGTCAGTAGTCAGGCGAATCATTAAAGACAGCATCGAGCGCGTCAAAGTAGACGAGCTTCTTGCAGAGGAATACGAACAAGCCGGATACGGTGGAATTCAACTAACAAAGACACCACTAGGCGCCCAGATAAACCTATTCGCAATGAGGCCAGGCCGAGTAATCGGAAAAAGAGGGAGAGCAATCAAGGCTGCCTCCGCAAAACTCGAAGAAGAACTAGGACTGCCTAACCCGCAGATCACAGTAATCGAGGTCGAGGTACCTGAGCTTAACCCAATGATCATGGCCTCAAGAGTAGCAAACGCACTCGAAAGAGGAGTCCACTTCAGGAGAGCAGTCTTCTGGAGCCTCAACCGAATCATGGAAAGCGGTGCACTTGGATGTGAGATCATCCTAAAAGGACCGCTAAGAAGTGCTAGGTCAAGATTCGAGAAAGTCGTTGAAGGATACGTCCCCAAGTCAGGAGACCCTGCTTTACGATACGTGAAGACGGCAACGATGCACGTAAAGATGAAGCGAGGCGTTCTCGGTGTAACGGTAAACATCGTATCACCAGACGCAAAGTTCCCAGATAAGGTTGACCTATCAGGGCTACCAGATATCGAGTACCAGTTACCAGTTGAACCCGAGGCTCCAGAGCCAGAGGCACCAACCGAGGAAGCTGCTGTTGAAGAACCAGTACTGGAAACAGGTGAAATAACAGAAGAAACTACAGAGGAAATCACTGAAGAAGCTGCTCCTAAAGAGGAAGCTAAACCAGAGGAACCAATAGAAGCTGTACCCGAAGAAGAAGCGAAACCAGAACCCGAGCCAGTGGTCGAAGCTGAAGCAGAAGAGGTGCTTGAGACACCAGAAACTGTGGAGGAGAAACCAGTGGAGGAACCGGAGGCAGAACCAGCTGAAGAAACCCCTGAACCAGAACAAGTCCCACCTGAACCAGAGGTAGAAGCTGAGCCACAGGAAGCTGAAGCAGAACCAGCACCCGAGCCTGAGCCCAAGGTAGAGGAGCCGGAAGAAGCCGAGAAAAAGCCAGAAGAAACTGAGGAGGAAAAGCAGTAATGCCTATCCTAAGAATGGAAGAAATCCGTGAAATGTCCAATGAGGACAGAGAGGAGAAACTCCAAGAACTCAGAACAGAACTAACAAAACTACAAACAATGATCAAGGCAGGCGGTGCCATTGAAAACCCAGGACGAACACATGTCCTCAAAAAAACCATCGCCAGAATCTTGACCGTAATCAACGAGGAGGAGTAAACGAACTGGTTCCCCCTGAACCAGAAAACATACTCCGACACGAAATCATAGGGCTGGACGTAGAGGTGCTACAAGATAGCAATCCCCAAAACGTTCACATCAGGGGAAAAGTGATCGACGAGACCATGAAAACACTCGTCATCAGAGGCAAAGGAACCCAAAGGATAGCGAAAAAAGACGCAGTCTTCAAGTTCCTCCTCGACGGTGTAGCCGTCAAAGTAGAGGGTAAACACCTCATAGGAAGACCCGCGGACCGGGTTAAAAAACAGTCCAAAAAGAAATGGTAAAGGGACAACAAAATTGATGACTCTTAAAGAACCCGAGCTCGAATGCAGCGAGGAAGACTGTCCTTTCCACGGCTCATTGGCCGTGAGGGGAAGAACCCTAGAGGGTACTGTCGTTAGCACTCGTATGCAGAAATCTTGCGTCGTACAACTTAGCTATACAAGGTATGACAAAAAATACGAGAGATATGCTCGCATGAGAAGCCGGATTACAGCACACAGCACACCATGCTTACCAATAAAGGTAGGCGACATCGTAAGGATCGCAGAGTGTAGACCACTCAGTAAGACAAAATCCTTCGTTGTAGTGGAAATAATTAAGGAGGCTTAAACTTGTCGAAGAGGATTAAGCGTAGAATTCTACCGAGGCGCAAGATCAGCGGTGGTCTTACCATCGGTAGCGTGATAAACTGCGCGGATAATACCGGAGCAAGACGCCTCAAAATCATCCAGATGATAGGATACAAAGGCAGAAGGCGCAGACTCCCCAGCGTAGGAATAGGAGACCTTGTCATGGTATCATGCCGTGAAGGTACACCCGAGATGAGGAGACAGCTTTTCAACGCAGTTATTGTACGCCAGAGAAGAGCATACCAGAGACAAGATGGCTCAAGAATACAGTTCGAGGACAACGCAGCAGTAATACTAACCCCAGAAGGCACACTACGAGGCTCTGACATCAAGGGTCCGGTTGCTAAGGAAGCAGTTGAGCGTTGGGCCAGAATAGGAAACTTAGCGAGGATGGTAGTCTAAATGAAGCAAAGCGTAACAAAGCCATCAACGGCGAGAAAACGAAGATACACTGCACCAAATCACTTGAAGAGAAAATATCTCTCAGCGCCACTATCACCAAGCCTACGAGCAGAGCACGGAACACGAAGCATGCCAGTAGTGCAAGATGATACAGTTTCAATCACAAAAGGCGACAGAAAGCTATCAGAAGGACGAGTACTCAGAGTAGATGTCAAAGATTGTAGAGTATATGTTGAAGGCGTCACAAGGACAAGAATGGACGGCTCAACAGTACAGATACCCATCAAACCTGAGAACGTCATGATAACTCGACTTAACCTAAACGATCAATGGAGAAGAAGAATACTGGAGCGTAAAAGCTTCAGCGCGGAGGAGTAAACATGGGAAAGAAAGGACCAACAAGACACCTTAAACGCCATCAGAGCCCACCCCACTGGCCAATTCACAGGAAGGGCGGAGTCTGGACAATAAGGACTATCCCGGGACCACATAACATGGAACACAGTATCCCAACCTCAATACTACTAAGAGACGAACTCAACTACGCAAAATCAGCAAGCGAAGCAAAAACAATACTAACAAACAGAAAGATGCTTGTGGATGGTAAACCACGTATAAAGAAAGCATTCCCCGTCGGACTGATGGACGTAATCCACATTCCAGACACACAGGAATATTTCAGAGTACTACCAGACCACGGTGGAAAACTAAAACTAGTATCAATAGCATCTGATGAAGCACAGTTCAAACTATACAGAATCACAGACAAGACAAGCCAGAGAGGCGGAAAAACCCAGCTAAACCTACACGATGGATCAAACATCGTAGTAAAAACAGAACAAGACAACTACAAAGTAAACGACGTACTAAAGATCAAGGTACCGGAGAAGGAGATACAGGATAGCATCGAGTTCAAGGAGATGCAGCAAGTAATCATCACAGGTGGAAGAAGCCAAGGCGCGAGAGGAACACTCATCGGCCTAGGACCTGAACCCGGCTGGAAGAAGACAGCCACTATCAGAACACCTGAAGGAGACGACATCAGAACACTAGCAAACTATCTATTCGTAATAGGCGCAAACTCTCCAGTAATCAAACTTGAAGAAGAAGCGGAGGAAGCATAATGTCCGAAAACCCAATGAAAAAGATCAAGATCGGTAAAGTCGTGGTCAACATCAGTGTTGGGCAGAGCGGACAGCCACTCAGCAACGCAATGCAGATTTTAGAATCTGTAACAGGACAAACACCAAACCAAAGGGCAGCAAAAAACTCAATCAGACCTTGGGGTATCCGGAAAGGAGAACCCATGGCTTGTGCAGTTACTCTCAGAGGAGAGAAAGCTGACGAGTTCCTGCAGAAAGCTTTCACAGCCATTAGGCATGAATTGAACCCAAGGAGCTTTGACAAGGACGGTAACTTTGCGTTCGGTATCAAGGAGCACATTGACATTCCCGGTACACGATACGACCCACAGATGGGAATCATCGGTATGGATGTTGCAGTAGCCCTTGAAAGAGCAGGCTACAGGGTTAGCCGAAGAAAAAGAGCACGTTCAAAAGTCGGGACAAGCCACCGCATCACTCCAGAAGAGGCGCGGGAGTTTATCTCAGAGACTTATGATGTAAAAATGGGGCTTGAGTAAATGAGCAACCAACTAAAACCAAAGGAAAGAGACTACGGCAAAGGAAGCCGAGGATGCGTACGATGCGGCACACGAGACGGCCTAATCAGACGCTACGGAATCAATCTATGTCGTCAGTGTTTCCGAGAGGTAGCGGAAGAGATGGGGTTCAAAAAATACAGGTGATATGAATGGATCCACTCGTAAACGCATTAAACACAATTATGTCCCATGAAGGAAGAAGAAAAACCGAGTGTATAATTACACCCGCGTCAGGCCTAGTAGGTCGTGTACTTCGTCTCATCCAGTCCAAAGGATACATTGGAGAGATCGAGTACATCGACGACGGTAGGCAGGGCAAGTTCAGGGTTCAGCTATTCGGAAGGATCAATGAAACCGAAGCCGTAAAGCCAAGGTTCAAGACCCGAGTCTCCGAGATGGAGAAATGGGAGAAAAGATTCCTACCAAGCAGAAACCTAGGAATGGTTATTCTTTCGACTCCAAAGGGCGTAATGGACCATGTCCAAGCAAAGGAAGAGAACGTAGGCGGCGTAGTGCTGGCTTACGTATATTAGGTGAAAAAAAGTGACTGTTCAGATAGTAGAGAACACTGTTGAGGTACCTGAAGAAGTAAACCTGACCCTAGATGGGCATAAGGTTGCAGTCACAGGAACCAATGGGACCGTAACAAGGGACTTTGCACACGCAAAGCTAAATCTTGATTACGAGGATAATACCTTGAGGATCTGGGTCGAAAACCCCAGAAAGAAACAGGCATCCCTAGTTAACACCCTCGCAAGTCATGTTAAGAACATGATCAAGGGTGTTACTGATGGATTCACGTACAGACTCAAGATAGTATTCATCCACTTCCCAATGACAATCAATGTTCAAGGAAATAGGATCGTCATCAACAACTTTGTTGGTGAACGAAGCCCAAGAATCGCCAAGATACAACCCAATGTGCAGGTCAAAGTAGACGGAGACGATATTATCGTAACAGGAAACGATATCGAAGCTGTCGCACAGACTGCAGCCAATATCCAACAATCGACACATATACGAAACAAGGACCTACGTAAGTTCTTGGACGGTATCTATGTGTACAAGAAGGAGTGAGGAAAATGAACAAAATAGAGAAGAAAAGACTACTAAAAGTTAGGAAAAATATCAGCAAAAAACGTCCCCACTTCAAACGATTTGAGTCATGGCGATTTGTAAGAATCAAAGACCAGTGGCGAAAACCAAGAGGCATCGACAATAAGATGCGAACCGAGGAACAAGGATGGCCCAAATCCGTAAAAGTCGGATACAGAGGACCAGCAGCTGTTCGCGGACTACACGCATCAGGATACGAAGAAGTAATGATCTGGAATACAGCAGACTTAGCTAACGTAGACCCTGAGACACAGGTAGCCAGAATAGGTGGAACTGTGGGCGGTAGAAAACGAGAAGCCATATTGGCGAAAGCCGAAGAACTGGAAATACGTATACTTAACCCAGGTGTCCAGGAAGAAGAAGGAGACTTCGAAGATCTAGAAGACGAAGAGGAGTTCGAAGACCTAGACGATGAGGACGAGGATGAAGAAGAAGACGAAGACATGGAGGAAGATGAAGAATGAATCTAACAAGTCAACGTAAACTAGCAGCATCAGTCCTCGACTGTGGCGTAAACAGAGTATGGATAGACCCAGAAAGAGCAGACGAGGTAAGCATGGCTATTACCCGAGAAGAGATACGTGGTCTCATTAAGGATAAAGCCATCAAGGCACTACCCGAAAACAGTCAAAGCCGAGGACGCGCACGCGTACTGGCAGAGAAAAAGAAGAAGGGTAGACGAGTCGGACCTGGAAGCAAGAAAGGTAAGAAATACGCTGTTGTTAGCAAAAAGACACGGTGGATGAGCAGGATTAGGGCACAGAGAAAACACCTCGTAAGCCTAAGAGAACGACGTGTAATCAATGTAAGCACATATCGTAGCCTATACCGTAAAGCAAAAGGCGGAGAGTTCAGGAGCGTAGCTGAGCTGGACCGTTATATCAATGATAATAATCTAAGGAGGCGTACCTTTGGCTAAAGGACCAAGCTACCGAGTACCATATCGTAGACGTAGGGAGAAAAAAACGGACTACGCAGCGAGAAGAATTCTCGCTACATCCGAGCACCCACGCTTCGTGGTACGAATTAGCAATAAAGGAATAATTGTCCAAGTAACAAAATCCGAAATAGAGGGTGACTATGTTCTAGCTAATGCTTCAAGTCATGAGCTCAAGAGCCATGGATGGAAAGCAAGCGCTAAGAACATCCCAGCCGCGTACCTAATCGGGTATCTAGCTGGAAAGAAAGCCCAAGCGGAAGGCATTGAAGAAGCAAACCTTGACCTAGGACTCAAAAGAGTTACAAACGGAAACAAGATCTTCGCGGTTGTTCAGGGAGCAAACGATGCCGGACTATACATACCATTTGACAGCGATTTTGTGCCATCACAGGAAGCCATGCGTGGCGAAGTGATCGCAGATTACGCTGAAAACATAGAAGACCCCATCGAGTACGAGAGAAGGTTCTCAGTCTATCTTCGTCGTGGACTAAGACCTGAGGCACTTCCAAGCCACTTCGATGAGGTCAAAACACGCATAGAGGAGAATAGCGTTGAGTAGAAGACGAGAAAACCCTCTCGATAACTGGGTACCAAAAACTGAGCTAGGAAAACTGGTTCTAGATGGTCAGGTATCTAGTATATACGAGATATTCGAAGAGGGCTACAAGATCAAAGAAGTCGAGATAATTGACGCTTTGGTGCCAGACCTAAAGGATGATGTAATCAACATCAACCTAGTCCAGAAACAGACAGACGCAGGAGAGACCAGTCGATTCACAGCACTCGTAGCAGTAGGCAACGAGAACGGCTTGATAGGTGTAGGTCTCGGTAAAGCACAACGAGTAAGAAACGCCATCGAGAAAGGCATCAGACTCGCAAAGCTAAACCTGTACCCCATCCGCAGAGGATGTGGAAGCTGGGAATGCGACTGTGGTGAAGGACACACATTACCCTTCAAGGTAACAGGAAAAGCAGGAAGCGTCATAGTAACCTTACTACCCGGTCCACAGGGACTTGGCTTGGTAGCCGGAGACACCGCTAAACAGGTGTTGAAGCTAGCTGGCGTCAAGGACTGTTGGAGCGCTACAAGGGGCAAGACGACAACAACTAACAGCTTTGCATTCGCTACATTTGAAGCACTAAAAGAGACAATGGCGGTAATGACTCCGTCGGATTGGGTGTGATATTAATGTCGAAGAATAGCTTACTCGTAATACGTATACGAGGAACAATAAATGTCTCAAAGCGTGAAGAGGACACCCTCAAAATGCTAAGAGTAGATCGTAACAACTACGCTACAATAATCGACGACAGACCCGACTACAAGGGAATGCTTCAGAAGGCAAAAGACTGGATCACATGGGGAGAGCCCAGCGTGGAGACAGTAAAGACTATGCTAGAGAAGCGTGGAAAAGCACCTGGAGATGTAAAACTCACAGAAGAATATGTCAAAGAGCTTGGTTTCGAGGGCTTTGATGACTTGGCTGAGAAACTAGTCAAGTGTGAGGTAAGCATTAACCAGATAGAAGGACTCAAACCCTTCTTCAGGCTTCATCCACCAAAGAAAGGCTTCAAGAAATCAGTGAAACGCCCATACAGGAACAAGGGTGAACTCGGCTATAGAGGCGAGAAGATAAACGAACTCGCAGTGAGGATGTGCTAAATATGCCACATAAAGAACGAAAAGTACGTAAACAACGTGGAAGCAGATACATGGGTTGGGGACAAGTAGGTCAACACCGTAAATCTGGTGGACGCGGTGGCAAGGGAAAAGCAGGTGGAAGAAAACACTTCTGGATCAGGACTGTAAAGTATACTCCTAATAGATACAGAAACAAAGGGTTCCTTCCTCCATCCGCGAAAAAGCCTGACGCTGAGACTATAAACGTTGGAGAGCTTAACGATCTAGCAATGAAGGTTCTAACAGACTATGGTGTTAAGGGTGGTAACGAGCTTGACCTAACCGCACTAGGTATCGATAAGGTACTTGGCAGGGGTAAGATCAATGTGCCTCTTAACATCAAAGTAGCTGAAATAACTAGCTCTGCACGTGAAAAGATTGAAGAAGCAGGCGGCACAATCATAGAGTCATAACCGAGGGACAATGATTGCGCTTCCTTGATATATTCAAACCCATATCCCCTTTCATACCAGAGGTTAAACCACCTCAAAGAAAAGTATCATTTAATACACGACTGCTTTGGACCGCTGCGGCACTCATTATCTACTTGATAATGAACCAAATACCATTATACGGTATTCCTCAAACAGAGGCAGGTGACCCCTTTGCTACGATGAGAATCATTTTCGCATCAAGCAGAGGTTCTCTAATGGAACTTGGTATAGGTCCAATTGTAACCGCAGGACTGATTATACAGCTTCTCGCTGGCTCAGATATTATTTCATTTGATAGATCAAACCCAGAGGACAGAGGATTGTTCACAACAGCGAGCAAGGTCTTCAGCTTCGTAATGATCGTAGTACAAGCAGGACTATACATTATCAGTGGAGTCTATGGGTCAGTAACTACAACACAGTCAATACTGATATTCGTCCAGCTACTAGCAGCAGGCTTCATACTAATGATGCTTGACGAGCTAGTTCAGAAAGGCTGGGGAATAGGAAGCGGAATCAGCTTATTCATCGTAGCTGGAATCACACAGAATATCTGGTGGATGAGCCTAAGCCCATTTGCATACTCTCCTGACGGAAGAGCATATGGAGCACTGATCGCCTTCTTCCAAGGAATATTTAGTGGATTACCTCCACTCGACTGGGTGTTCAGAGGAACCTATCCAGACATGATAGGATTCATGATGACTCTAGCTGTATTCGCATTCGTAGTCTATGTTGAAGGCATGAGAGTAGAGATACCAATCAGCCACAGCAGCTACAGAGGCTATAGAAGCAGGATGCCAATCAAACTACTATACGTCAGCAACATCCCCGTAATACTAGCATACGCAATGTTCGCAAACTTCCAACTAATAGGACAATTCGTCTGGACACGTTGGAACACAGACAATAGCAACTTCTTCCTGAACATGTTTGGAATGTATAATCAAACCACACAAGGATCAGTTGCAATTGGTGGACTAAGCTACTATACTACAAGCCCGGGAAGCCTATCAGGCGTCATGGCTGACCCAATCAGAGCAATACTATACCTATTGATCGTAGTAGGCTTTTGTGTGCTCTTCAGCATAACATGGCTAGAGATTGGAGGCTTAGGAGCAGACCAGATGGCAGACCAATTACTACAGTCAGGGATGCAGGTCGCTGGCTTTAGAAGAAGCAGGAAACCACTAGAGAAGCTACTAAACAGGTATATCCCAACTATCACAGTAATAGGTGGTATGATCATCGGATTACTTGCTGCGCTTAGCGAGTTCTTCGGTGTATTCGGATCAGGCATGGGTGCCTTATTGGCTGTAAGCATATTGTACCAGTACTATCAGACGATGGTACAGGAGCAAGTAGAGGACTTGTACCCATTCCTAAGGGGAGCTTTCGGCTAACCCCCAACCATTTTATCTCATAAACCCATTTTCAGTATCTATGACCATTAGACTATACGATGAAGATCATTATCTACGAGAATTTGATGCAACCGTAGTTAGTATAAATGATAATTTAGTTGAATTAGATCAAACTGCCTTCTACGCTGAGTCAGGTGGACAACACGGTGACTCAGGAACATTGAACGGTGAACCAGTAGTCTATACCAAATATGATGAAAAAGAGAAACATATCCACATCATGGAGAACTCCCCAAACTTCAATATAGGTGACACCGTTCACGGCGTACTTAACTGGGATAGAAGATACAAAATAATGAAACTTCATAGCGCTAGTCACATGATGGAGTATTTCCTATGGGAGAACTTTGGTTATATGAAACGCACTGGAAGCAATGTTGATGACCGAAAAGACCGAGCCGACTACAAACATGATGGACGTCTAGACCCAGAGTTGTTAAAGAAAACCGAGCAAGAAACAAACAAATTCCT
>JAHLLU010000022.1 GCA_020444005.1 archaeon | reverse complement strand
CCCATGAGGTTCACAATAGCCTCGTTCATACCCACCAGACCAATGGTGCTGAAGTGGTTCTTCCAGTAGCTACCATACGCCTCCTTCACATTACGCAGATAGAATGCACTATACGGATACAAACCGTTCTCGCTAAGCTTCTCAACAGTCTTCCGCTTAATCTCAAGACTATCACGCGCAATATCCATCAACTCTGAGACACGTTCAAGGAAAGCCTCCTCGGATTTAGTAATATAACCGATTCTTGGAAGGTTCAGTGTAACTACGCCGATGCTGCCCGTCAAAGGATTCGCACCGAACAAACCGCCTCCTCGTTTTCTGAGTTCACGGTTATCGATCCTGAGCCTACAACACATGCTGCGGACATCCTCAGGGTTCATGTCACTGTTGATGAAGTTGCTGAAGTATGGGATACCATACTTGGCTGTCATCTCGAAGACCTTCTGAGCAACGTTGCTATCCCAGTCAAAGTCCTTAGTCAAGCTATAGGTGGGGATTGGGAAAGTGAATACCCTGCCTGATGCATCCCCCTCACTCATTGCCTCAGCGAAGCCAGTGTTGAACAGGTCCATCTCGTCTTGGAAGTCACCATAAAAATCTGGATGGATCTTGCCTCCAAGCACAACGGGCTCATCCTTCAGGAAGTTTGGCACAGTCATATCCATGGTTATGTTTGTGAATGGTGTCTGGAAACCAACCCGGGTTGGTACGTTGATGTTGAATAGGAACTCTTGGAACGCCTGTTTTACTTCTCTTTCACTTAGCCCATCATATCGTATGAAAGGCGCAAGATATGAGTCAAAGTTGCTGAACGCCTGTGCTCCTGCGGCTTCTCCTTGCAGAGTGTAGAAGAAGTTGACGATCTGCCCTAGGGCGGTTCTGAAGTGTTTCGCTGGCGCGCTTGATATTTTGCCTGATACGCCTTTGAAGCCTGATAACAATAAGTCTGGTAAGTCCCAGCCTACACAGTATGGACCAAGTACAGCAAGGTCGTGAATATGAAGGTCTCCGCTGTTGTGTGCCTCTCTTACGCTCTGGGGGTAGATTCTGTTGGTCCAGTACCTGCTGATGACGTTACTAGAAATATAATTGTTCAAGCCCTGAAGGCTGTAACTCATGTTGCTGTTTTCCCTGATCTTCCAGTCATCCAGCATCAGATACTTCTCAACCATATCATCGCTACTCAGTCCAGCCGCAAGCTCCCTGAGCTCATTCTGTTTTGCCCTGTACAAGATGTAGGCTTTGGCTGTCCTTGCGTAGCCTGCCCTGATTATTGATTCCTCTACGATGTCCTGTATTTCCTCGACTGTGGGGCATCCATCCTCCCCAAAGTGCTCGTCCAGTTCACCAAGTACAATATGTGTGATCCCTATGGCGGTATCCTTTTTTCCCTCTCCAACCGCCCTCATCGCCTTACTAATAGCGTTCTCTATGCGGGTCTTATCAAATTCCGCTAGCTTCCCGTCTCGCTTTCTTACGTATTTCATTTTCTTGCCTTCCAAACGTTCAGCCCTAGGAGAATCATAGCGTCCGTGATGGATGCATACGGATGACTATGGTATCAATTGATGACGCCTCCTCCCCCGAGTTTTCCCCTAGATATAGTGGCTGTTTATTTCTAGTACACTACTGGTAGAGTGAGGGTTATAATAGTTACGTTTCTACGCGACAATTCATTTTAGCAGTTCTTTCTCCAGAAATAACAGAAAAACACAAAATAGTACAAAAAAATACGAATGATTCGTAAAAAAGAACATTATTCTACAACTATTTTCCAGATTACACTGAGACACTAGAAAACCAACCTAGACTTGTTACATGAATAATTAAAGAAGAGCAAACTCAGACACAGCATATTGACATAATAGAATGATTTCTTAACGCGATAAAAGAAAAAATATGTTTACCTAACTAGAAAACAATGTGATAACGAACTCTTTCAACGAAACTCATTGATAGGCGCAATCGTCTTCCGCATCAATACCTCAGACTCACCAGAGACAAGATAATCATCAAGCACACCAACGACACTATAACCAAGAGCCTCATAGAAACATTGAGCCTCATGATTGAACCCAGACACACAGAGAAAGACATTAGGCTTCTCTCTGAATATCCGCTGCTCAACATACTCCATCAACAAACGCCCGACACCCTTGTTTCTATAAAATGGCGAGACACAAATCGACTTGATATAACCAGTGAAAGAGCCATACATCTCAAGGATAACTCCACCGATAACCTGATCATCAATCTGAGCCACATACACCTCACGAATAGACTCCGAGACCAAGCTCAACGAATCACTAATGCTGATGCCTAGTCTCTGCCATGGATCAGAGTCTGCCATCATCTCAGCCAAGATACCGTAATCGGTTGGTTTGGCTGGACGTATCAAGATATCTTGGTTGACCGCTTCTTCCATAATCAATCAAAGGTTATTCTGGTTATATGTCCTGCCTAGTTTTTATCAAACCAAGAACAAAGCTACCTGTATGCCTGTAGACAAAAGAATCGCAGCAACACTAGTAATCCTACTAGGCTTAACCATCGTCTACACACAATGGCAACAAGACACCCCCATTGAACCAGAGTACACCTATGAGATCATCAACAAATACCCTCACGACCCAGAGGCATTCACACAGGGACTCGTAATCCATGAAAACCTATTCTATGAAGGAACAGGACTCTACGGCGAATCAAGCCTCCGAATAGTAGAACCAGAGACAGGCGAGGTAACAAAAAGCATCATGGTTGAACCAGAGTACTTTGGTGAAGGAATCACCATCCACAACGACCACATCTATCAGATAACATGGCGAGAGAACAAGGGATTCATCTATACAATGGACCTTACGCCTACAGGTAACTTTACGATAAGCGGTGAAGGCTGGGGGCTCACCACTGATGGAACCTTCCTAATCATGAGTGATGGCACATCAACCATCAGCTACATCGACCCAGACACACTCACCACAACATCAACCCTAACAGTCACCTATGAGGAAAAAGAAATTGATCAGATCAATGAACTGGAATACATTGAGGGTTTAATATACGCCAACATATGGCAAAAAGACAGAATCGCCATAATCGACCCAGAAACAGGCATGGTAGTCTCATGGATAGATCTAACAGGACTAGTAGAGGAACTAGATTATCAAAACGGCATCAATGTACTAAACGGCATCGCCTACGACCAAGCAAACGACAAAATATATGTAACAGGCAAGCTGTGGCCCAACGTATTCGAGATAAAACTTGTACCAAAATAAGGAAAGAATTACTTCTTCTGATTAGCCACGATCTCCAAGTAGTCTTCCCTTGGGGGTGTAAAACACTCACAAAGCACCGCAGGCTTGTCACCGGTAGCATCAAAGTTGTGCGCCGCGTTTGGGGGAACCCAGAAACTGGTGCCCTTTGTGATATGCTTCTCCTCGCCATCAATGTATAGTGTGCCCTCACCCTCAAGCACGATACCCATTTGTTCGTGGGGGTGACTGTGCGAGGGAGTTGGTACGTTGGGTTGTACTGTGAGCCTCATCATCATGGCTTTCTCTCCGACTATAATTATCTCGCCGAACCTTCCCGGTACGGTCTCCAGTGTAGGATGTTCTCCGGGTAATACTGTTTTCATGTAGAATCAAAGCATAGGTGGTCAATTATTATTAAAAAGTAATGGAAGCCTATGCGGTACAGGTTTCATAAGCAGGTACCACAACATATTGTACATGGTTAATCCGGTTATCGTGGTCCATGGCGGAGCATGGGGCATCCCAGACGAACAAGTTGACGAGAACATCAAAGGCGTAAAGGCAGCGGTACGAGAAGGCTGGAAGATACTCAAACAGGGAGGCTCAGCCCTTGACGCAGTTGTAGCTGCAGTAAACAGTATGGAGGATAACCCCATCTTTGACGCCGGGATAGGCTCGGTGCTCACAACAGATGCTACTGTTGAGATGGATGCCCTAATCATGGATGGAGCTTCACTCAATGCGGGTGCGGTCGCTGGGCTCAGGGATGTACGTTATCCGATTAAACTTGCTAGACTTGTGATGGAAAAGACACCACATGTGCTGATGATTGGTGAAGGAGCCAACAGGCTCGCTAACGAGTTCAAGGTAGAACGCATCACACAGGATCAGCTGGTGACCGATGACGCTCGTAAAGGCTTGGAGGAGTGGCTAAAGACACAGGAATTTGGTGAAACCTTTGGTCATGAAACTGTAGGAGCTGTGGCTCTTGATGAAGAGGGCAATCTAGCCGCTGCTACAAGTACGGGGGGAGTTACAGGAAAACGGGTTGGCAGGGTGGGCGATGTGCCTATCATTGGCTCAGGTGGCTACGCGGATAACCGGGTTGGAGCTGTATCAACTACTGGACACGGAGAGTCCATTCTCAAGGTGAACCTATCAAAACTTGTACTGAGCTATATGGAGGCTGGGATGAGTGTTCAGGTGGCTGCTGAGAAAGCCCTTGGCTACATGGCTGTAAGGGTGAATGGAAACGGTGGCTTGATCGCAGTGGACAGTGAAGGCAATATCGGTCACAGCTTCACAACAAAGAGAATGGTCTGGGCGTCAATCAAAGACGATAATCTAGAGTCAGGTATCAACGCCTAGAAGCAGAGAAGACGGAAGCACCAATTAAAACTATCCCAATACCAATCAACGCAAGACTAGTGTTTGTGAATACAACCGGGTTCTCAGCTACGGGTACACAGTCAGGTATCCTACCATCATCAGGGTATCCATGGCTCTCCCAGTAGCCCTCATGATCAAAATCAGTGACCTCGATATAACTCACATATTTGACCCACTTGTAACCCCAGTAACACGGTAACACGACTCTGAAGGGATACCCCTGCTCACGTGTCAAAACCTCACCATCAGCATAAATCGCCAAGATCATATCATCCCTAATCTCAGCGATTGGAATACTACTACTATACAACGTGTTATCTCCGAACTTGATATCCACAGCATCCTCCGTGGGCTCAACAAGCGCCAGAACATCACTAAGCCTAACACCAGTCCAGTTGTAAGTATAGACCACATAGCTGTTCAAACCAGGAGTCTCGGGTGGAGAACCTACACAAATGGTGCTGGCGTTGATGCTTACCATGGGTAGCTGTTGAAACTCTGAGTACGTGATGTTAATGGGGTTCTCCATCGCTCCATAGATTCTGATGACTGGTTCATCTGTCTGAGCTGAAACAGTTGGAGCCCAGAGGAGGAAAACCATCAGCGCTAGAAGTACTCGTTTCATTAGATTACCCCCAGCTTTACCACCACGTGGTAGAATAGCGTCACATAGAAGCTGACGGAGAGGGGAAGATGATAGACCCTCCAATAACGCTTTACTGTCTCGTTACCCGGGTAGAGCCTAATCAATGCACCAGAGAAAGCAAGCAAAACAAGCAACGCCAGCGTCAAATAACTATGATAATGAACAGGAAGAATGACAGCAGCCCTTGTCCGACTATGCACCAATGCAAGAGCAGCCGAAACAATGCTACCAATACAATGAAAATTCAACCAAGAAACCGATAGATTGCCCCTAAACCGTTTAACCGCCAGAACAGAGGTCATGGATAATACTACAACGGCAACAATACCAGCCCAGTGAAGCAAATCCTTTACATCAATAGACCAGTCCGCGTTAAACTGGATTGGTCGATATAGAATCAACCCTAAAAAAACCAACAAAACCCCAGCGAGCATCATGAAACGCGGGCTTCTAGGATTCACATAATGACTCTGGAACGGGGGGCTAAAAAGAATCAGCCAAACAAGGAGACTATCGCTACCCCCACCACAATAAACAAGCTGCCAATGACCATGTAATGGTTGTAGTATTCGTCTCTGAGCAGTAACCGAGACAAGAGCAGACTAAACAAAGGATAACTATAGATGATTGAGGACGCCACTGAGACCCTGCCTAGATTAATCGCCATAGTAACAGTGATCCAAGCAAAAGCGTTCACCGCCCCTGCACCTGCAAGCCACCACACATTATCTCGATTAATCTCCAAGTCACGAAATCCACTTTTCACAGCAAGATAGACTCCACATGCCATTAGTCCAGCTAAGGTACTTACCTGTGCACCGAGAATAGCATGTGGCTGAAGATTTGTACCCATCTTCCTGATAATATTTGATAAAGCGTAGAGGAACGAGGCTCCTAACGGAAGATAAACAAGGTTCCAGTCTAGGTTAAGCCTTCCATCCTTAAGGTTGATAAAAGCGATCCCCGCTACGACACAGAACGCCCCCAAGACCACAGCCAACAACAAAGGCTCTCCGAGAAACAAAACCGCTAGAATCGTGGTTACCACTGGACTGGTACCGATTAACGCGCTTCCAGCAGAGACACCGATACGCTTGTAACTCATCATAGTCAGAAGCCTAGCAAAAAAACTACCACACACTCCAGCCAAAGCATACCAGAATATAGCCCCATAATTCAACTGAGGCAAATCAAAGACCAGTAAAACGGATAATACAACAGTCTGAATACCTGTTAACACAAGGTTTGCGGTGTCAGGGTTACTGTCTCTCATTCCTCTAGTCGCCATGACGCTACTCAACGCCGTGGTGATTGATGCGACTAGGGCAACCAGCTCGGCGTACATAGGAATTTAATATGTTTTGAATGGAAAAGGTCTCCTCTCGGGGTATGGTATTTAGGTTGCTGTTCACAAGAGACTTTATGCAAAAATGCGAAAACTGTGGAACCACCGGAGACATCAGTCTAAGAGAGGCAACCATCAAAGACCAAGGCAAGAAATGGATATGCCAAGACTGCTGGACAACACTATTTGATAAAAACAAGATGATTTCAGGGAGCAGCTGTGGCGGCGCATGTGGTATAGGATGCGCTTCTTGTAGGCACGGCTAGTAGATATTATACGCTTGATGCGTCCCTATATTTTTGATTAGTATGCGTGATAAGGTGAAGGTGGCTGTAGCTCAGATCAGCCCCGTCTTCATGGATAAAGAAGCAACAGTAGACAAGACATGTAAGGCGATAGAGGAGGCTGGGCGTGGCGGAGCCGAGCTTGTTGTTTTCAGTGAGACCCATATCCCGGGCTATCCGTACTGGAGGGGTACCAACCCCATCAGCAGGTGGAGCGAGAACCAAGTAGAGTACATCAAGAACGCCATAAGCATACCCGGACCAGAAACAGAGGTACTGGGTGATGCTTGTAGTTCTGTCGAGACCATCGCAGTAGTGGGAGCCACTGAGCTCAGCGACATCAAGGGAAGCAATACACTGTACAATAGCATCGCGTTCATCGACAAGGATGGAAAACTCCTTGGACGCCACCGGAAACTGATGCCTACTCATGGTGAGCGTACTGTATGGGGACTTGGTGGACGAGAGGACATCAGAGTATTTGATACAAGTATCGGTACCATCGGTGGATCAATCTGTTATGAGCACCATATGACGCTGCTGAAGGCGGCTAACGCGTATCTTGGTGAGGAGATTCACTGTGCCCTCTGGGATGGATACTGGGTTATGGACTGGCACCCCGGTAAGAAAAGAAGATTCAAGCCGGGTGACGACTACCATCTCTGTGACATCGAGTACGCTAGCAAGGAATACGCTATTGAGACCCAGAGCTTTGTGCTCTCAGCATGCCAATACATTCCAGACGATATGATGCCCGACGACACAAAGGACTTCAACATCGCCTCAGGCGGCTCAAGCATCATCAACCCAGCGGGCGTCTACCAAGTGGAACCCGTGTTTGACGAGGAGAAAATAATCTACGCGGAGCTTGATCAGGATGACAGACGCCACACCAAAGCATACCTAGATGCCCTTGGACATTATGCGCGTTGGGATGTTCTAAGACTGGACATAAGGGGAACACCAAACCAGCCTTTCACCGAGGCACATGAGATACCTTACAGTAAGGTTCGCGAGGTTGCTGAAAAGCACAAGGTTGACCCTGATAAACTGGAGAAAATGCTACGGGAATTAGAGTAGCTAGTCGTGTTTTACGACTACTGCTTTCTTCTGGTTATTTTGGTTAGGGTCTTTTGATACAAACGCGGTTATAGATCCCAACCCCATACCCACAGCCAAGAACAACAATGTTGCATAATAGTTGCCTGTCTGGTCAACAAGCCATCCGCCTATTAATGGGAATAGGCCACCACCTATGCCACCTGCAAGTGTGATAAAACCGAACAAGGTGGTGCTGTCATGGCGTCCAAAGTAGTCGGTGATTATAGCAGCGTACTGCTCTGGGGCTCCACCATAACTCAAACCATAGAGGACAGTCCAAGCGTATAGGAAGGTGATATTCGCAGGAATAACCGTGGCGACACCGAAAGCAATAGCAAGCAAACCAGTAGTAGCAACGATGGTCCATTTACGACCAAACCGATCCGAGAATAACCCGAATAAGATGCTTCCAACAGCGCTCATCATACCGATGATGCCGAAGGCTCGGCTAGCCTGAACAGAGGAGATACCAATATTGATCATGTGAGGAACCACAAAAGTCATGATACTGATAACGCCACCAAGACAGAAGAAATAACTAATCGCCACCAACCTGAAACTCCAGCTACCTACAGCGGCTTTCATATCCCAGTCATCATTTACAGGACGATCCACAGTAGTCTCAGGAGGAGAATCAGCGCCATCAGGATACAATCCAAGCTCCTCAGGGTCTTCCCTCAAGAAGACAAAACCAAGAACGCTTGTTGTGCAGATAACCATGACACCTAGGAATAACATACTTGGGCGCCAACCCCAAACAGGGATAACGCTTGCGATCCATGGAATAATCAATGCCTGCCCAGCGGAGACACCGACGCTACTCCAGCCTACGGTACTACCGCGTTTCTTGTGGAAGAACTTGCTTAACACCATTGTAGGTACAACATATAATGCTGCGCTGCCTGTTGCTGCGATGAGCCCCCATGCGATGTAGAGTTGCCAGAGGGCTGTGATTTGAGAAAGAATAACGCCTCCGCCACCAAGTAAGAGTCCGCCCATGAGCACTGTTTTTCTTACACCTATTTTACGTGCCAATTGTCCTACAAGTGGAGCGGTAAACGCGTAGACCCAGAAGAATATGGTTACACCGCTCGCGGTCATGGCGTTTGTCCAACCAAAGTCGTTTCTTATTGGTTCAAAGAAGATGCCAACGCTATACCTGAGACCATACATGAACATGTAAATTAGAAAAGTGATAGCAAAAATTACCCAGCCATAATAAAAAGGTAATTTCTTTTCCCAGCGCTCACTCAAAATAGAAATCCCCGCAAAAATGAATATTTTTTATTAGCAAATTTGGTTCTCCGGTATCTCTGGGCCTTCCGTTATACATGCCCAAAATCTTGTCGGCATTATAATATATCTATTCGCATCAGAGAACGAATTTCAACTCCTGAAAACACCCATAAGGTGTCCGATAAATCTAGATATCGCATCGATACTCCGTTTTCCGTAAAATAGAACCACCGTCATGGAGATGATCTCTTCTTTTTTGGCTCTTTCAGACATATTGATTTGATGAATAACCATTAAACATGGATGAGTATCTTATCCTGTATGGTTTCGGTCAATATAGGCGATCTATTTACCGTGGAGAGCAGGATACTTGATGAGAATCGTGAGTGCATTATCTCGCTGCCTGAAAGCTATGTGGGCTCAGAGAAGACCTATCCTGTGCTCTACATATTGGACGCGGAATATACGCCGTTTTATGAGAAGAATCTATTCACTTTCTATTTCATGCGTGTCTGGGAAATGGTTCCAGAGTTAATAGTCGTAGGCATAAAGAACACCATCAGAAACAGGGATATGATACCCGTTGAATTACCTGACCGCCCAGAAGCAGGCAAAGCAGACAAGTTCCTTGAGTTCATCACAACTGAACTTCAGCCAGCCATCAACAAGGAATACAGAACCAACGGAATCAACTACATCTATGGTGGAAGCAACGCAGGGTTGTTTGTCCTATACGCTATGCTGAATGAGCCTGACAGGTTCAAAGGAGTAATCGCATCAAGCCCTATGATTGGGTGGTGCGAGGAACTCATCCATGAACTCGCTGAACAGAGCTTCAAGGAAAACCGCTACGACAACCGCTTATACATGATCTACGGCAAGGATGACTTTGAACAAGTAGTGGATACTATGCCAGCGTTCACAGATTATCTGACAGAACATGCTCCAGAGGGACTCAGATGGGAGATGAAGTACCTACCTGATGAGGGACACGTACCCTACAGCAGTATCTACGATGGACTAAGATTCATCTTCCCAAAACAAGGCTAACGATTCTGACTTCGTAAAACCTCAAACGCTGTTGAAGCGTCTTCCTCGTTTATGATTAGACTTATCTCGGTCTGGCTAAAGAATGCATCAACAAGATGCACTCCATGCCTGAAGAGAAGGTCTGTAAGCATCGCTATTCTATCGTATCTTGATGTCTCCTGAGCCAACTGTATGTTTAGCTCAGCGTAGCCTTCCTTTATCGAGGGATTATACTGCCATAGGTCCTGCATGAACCCCGGCATCTCATAGCTTGTGGTTATGATCTTGAGGCTATTCTGGTACTGATGGACCTTGATGTTCGCTCCCTTTTTCTGTAAATCATAGAGCTGTTCAAGAATCGATACCTGCTCCTGCGGACTCGTATGAATAGTAACATCAATGATGTCGGTTACCAGATTAAATCGTGCTCCTGATAACGCGCTTTCTGGCTGCCTTAGTTCGTCTTCTGTTGCTTCTCTGCTGAACCGCATGATAGCTGTTACTATGGTGTTTGGGTCTACGTCGTTTCCAGCCATGTCTTGTACTTGGTCTTGGATGTATCGAGCGACTGCGCTGTAGTTGATTACTTGCATTCGGAGTCCTCGGTATAGGTATGGGTTCTGTGTGATGATGACCCTGACTGCTTCCTGTACTGAACTCCGTCTGTTTGACATCGTATCTTTGTATTTCAGGCGTAATATAAAAATTTATGACATAGGGTTATACTTCCTTCAAATACCTGTTTGTTTGTTAGAAGCACGTAAAATATGTCAGAAATATGACATTTTGACATAATATTTATTAAGATCGGTGGTAGAGACAACCCCGAGAAATCAAAATGGCATGGATAAGAGACGAAGACGTAAACAAGATGTTTGAGCGAATGTTCAGAAACATGGGCTTCCAAGGAGAACCCAACGTCCAGTCATGGAGCTACGGCTACAGCATGACAACAGGACCAGACGGAAAACCCGTCATCAGGGAATGGGGAACAGGACTACCAGAAGGTAACCCACTGAAGCCACAGCCATACGTACCAGAGACACCTGAACCACTATCACAGGTGGACATAGACACAGAGAACATGAGGGTACGAGTCATCGTCGAGATGCCTGGATTCACAAAGGAATCAATAAAGATAACTGGGACAGAAAACACGCTACAGCTATCAGCAGACCATGAGACCAGACACATCGACACCGAGATACCCATAGACGCAAAGGTTGACCCAGCCTCAGCTAAGGCAACCTACAAGAACGGTGTACTGGACATCACGTTAAAGCTACTAGAAGCACCCCAACCAGAAGGCGTGGACATCCAAGTCAACTAAACCCAGTTTATTTAATTTTTAGGAGGAAAAAAAATTGTCAGAAATCACACTTAGAGTCGCAGAAGCACCCCAGAACCTAGTCGGCAGAGGAATAGCCGTAATCGACCCCAAAGTCATTCAGGATCAGGGATGGCAAAGCGGCGACGTAATCGAGATCACAGGAAAAAAGAAAGCCTATGCAAAAGTCTGGCCAAGCCAAACCGTAGAATACGGCAGAGGCTTGATCAGGATAGACGGCTTCATACGAAGCAGCGCGAACGTCGGAATAGATGAAAGAGTAAACGTGCGCAAGGTAGAGGCAAAACAAGCAACAAGCCTCACATTATACCCAACCGAGCCCCTCAGAATCGTAGGAGCAGAAGGATACCTAGCCCAACTAATGGAGGGCAGGGTAGTCACACAGGGAAGCAGCATAACCATCAACATCATGGGACGCAGGGTAGACCTCATGATCACAAAAGTCGAGCCAAAAGCAGACGTAGTGATCGTCAACAGAGGCACCCAGATACAGTTCACAGACAAGGCACCCAAACAAGCAACAGGCAACATCCCCAAGGTAACCTATGAAGACATAGGAGGCTTAGACCGGGAGATCAGCCGCGTACGCGAGATGATCGAGCTACCACTAAAACACCCAGAGCTATTCGAAAGACTAGGCGTAGAAGCCCCCAAAGGAGTACTACTACACGGACCACCCGGCACAGGTAAGACCCTACTAGCAAAAGCAGTAGCTAACGAAACAAACGCCAACTTCTACCACATCGGCGGACCAGAGATCATGAGCAAGTTCTACGGAGAATCCGAGGAACGCCTCAGGGAGATATTCAAGGAAGCCGAGGAAAACGCACCCAGCATCATCTTCATAGACGAGATCGACAGCATCGCGCCAAAAAGAGAAGAGGTCAGCGGCGACGTAGAGAAAAGAATAGTCTCACAGCTACTAACCATCATGGACGGCTTGGAGAGCAGAGGACAACTAGTAGTCATCGGCGCAACCAACAGACCCAACGCCATAGACCCAGCCCTCAGACGCCCCGGCAGATTCGACAGAGAGATCGAGATCGGTTTACCAGACAGAAACGGCCGCCTACAGGTACTACATATACATACACGTGGAATGCCCCTAGCCGAAGACGTGGACCTTGAAAACATTGCTTCAAGAACCCATGGCTTCGTAGGCGCAGACCTAGAAGCCTTAGCAAAAGAAGCAGCCATGGGAGCACTCAGACGGATACTCCCCGAGATCAACCTAGACGAGGAAAGCATCCCAGCTGACCTACTGGACAAGATCACAGTCACCATGGACGACTTCGAGAACAGCCTACGTGAAGTGCCTCCAAGCACCATGCGTGAGGTACTTGTCGAGTCCCCCAATGTGCAATGGACAGACGTAGGTGGCTTAGAAGACACAAAACAGGAGCTACGTGAAGCCATCGAGTGGCCCCTCAAATA
>JAHLLU010000021.1 GCA_020444005.1 archaeon | reverse complement strand
AATATAGCCAAGTTCCTCGTCAACGAGACCCTCATACTTGTTTCTCAGCTCTGTATATGCAGCATCCTCTAGAGGTTCATCGAACATTGAGGGGTCGATTCTTATGGTGTCCTTTAACGTTATGAGGTTAAACATGGCAACGCCTCAGCTATACCTAAAGGATTGATAAAAACATTATTAAAAATACTCAAATTTCAATGAGCACCTCAAAGCTATACTTGCTTATTATGTTACTGAGGTACTCTTTCCATTCATCACCAACGGTAACAAGCACATAAATACCCGCGATATCTGCCCGCTGGTTACGTACAAGATCAACAAGCGCCTGAACTGTTTCACCGGAGCGCACGACATCATCAATAATCAGGACACTATCCTTCTTACGAATGCTTGTCTTGGGGACATACAGGCTTTTCCTGATGGCGCTTCCCCGCGGAATATACGTTTCTTCAATAAACTCGTTTATGCCAACCTCCTTGTTATCCTTGGCAATTAACAAGTCAATGTCAAGAAGGTTTGCAACCAAGGTAGAGCATGGGATTCCGTCAACCGCCGCCGTCAAAACTTTAGTAACTCTTCGCCCAGCGAACTTCTCCATGGCGTAGTTACTCATTATTTTAAGCCAAGTTATCTCGGATGTAAGAGGCGTATTATCGAAGTATCCTTCCTCATCAAACATGATGCGTTGTTTTAGAGCCTCTTTGATGTCTGTTATCTCAGAAAGTTTCTCGTAGAGCCCTTGAGCACGTGAATAACTTGGGAGAACATGACCGCGCATATAACGGCTAAGTATTGGTGGGCTAAGTCCGAGGACATCTGAGAGTTCTTGATAAGTGTGAGTCTCACTTGCTACTTTAAGCAAGTCAGTGATCATCATACGGTACTTTAATTCTCTAACTCTGGTCTCGGCCATTCTCTCCCTTCCTTTGTTTGAACGTTTGGCGGGCCTGAAGGGATTCGAACCCTTGGCCAACGGCTTTCTTCAACCCATTGGGTCTTAAAAGGCCGATGCTCTACCTTGCTGAGCTACAGGCCCAATCTTTCAAGACGTTAACCCATTTACATCAACAAGGTATATAACTGTTTTTCGTTTTGCATCATTCATTGAATATATAAACAAACAATACAAAAAATCCTCAGCGATAATTCTTATATCATTCACCATAGACAATGATGGATGCACGCGGTTATGGTCTAGGGGTTATGATCTCAGCTTCCCAAGCTGATGACTCGGGTTCGATTCCCGGTAGCCGCACCATTTTTCACACGTTTCTGAACCCGAAAACAATATAGAATCATCAAGCATATGCCTGAGGGAGTCTATTTGAGCGAGGAATACAAGATACTTGAGGGCTTGAAGCCTGAACACTTCCAGCATCCAAGAGATTTAGCGGCAATACGTAATCTAAAACGCGTGAAAGGCATGGATCTTTTCACAAAAAAATTCATGGAGCTTGGCTTCGAGAAGATTATGCTCATTCAGAACATTGGTAGCTGTCTGCGAGTCAGCGAGACCCAGATACCTAGCATCTATAAGATATACAAGGAAGCATGTGATGCGCTGGAGATATCTCCTTACCCTGATCTCTTCATAGAGAACAGTCCATTCCCAAACGCATACACCTATGGCTACACAAGACCATTCGTAGTTGTCACTACTGGGCTCATCAAGGATTTTTCACCAGAAGAGGTAAAATTCATACTAGGTCACGAACTTGGACACGTAAAATGTGGCCACACATTGTATAACACCATGGCCGAGAACCTGACATTGATCATAGGATTCATCAGTGACATGACTCTCGGCATAGGACAGCTAGTAACTACGGGAATTCAGCTTGCGCTTCTTGAGTGGAGCCGAAAAGCCGAGTATAGCGCGGATAGAGCAGGTTTATTGGCGGTTCAGAATATCGACGCAGCCTCATCAGCGTTATCCAAGCTACTGGCACCATCCAAAGAGATCTGGCAAGAGATAAACATGGAAGAGATTCATCAACAAGCATCGGAGTTCGAGGAGCTTGGCGAAGACGATCTAAACAAGATCTACAAGTTTCTCTCCACCCTTCAACTAACTCATCCTTGGACCATTGTCAGGACCAAGGAGATCAATGAGTGGGTTGATGATGGCACATATGAAACAGTGTTATCCATGGATCCTGAGAAACTTGAGGAGATCGCCAAGAAGACGGAGCAATTAGCGGCAAATAAAACTCTATGCCCTGATTGTGGCGGCGAGCTTACATGGATCGAACAATACCAGCGATGGTATTGCTACGCTTGTGAGAAATACCCCTAATTTTTCAATTATTTTATAAATCACAGTAAACCAGTGAGCACGAAGAAAATGCCATACTGTAGTAACTGTGGTACACAGATAACAGAGGGAAGCAAGTTCTGCAGCAACTGTGGAGCACCCCAACAACAACAACAACAGGCGCCCCCGCAGCAGCAATACACGCAGCCACCGCCACCACCACCGACTCAAATAACTAATCAGCAGCCAAATTACTACCAGCCTCAATACGGCGAGCAGGTAATTGGGACCATAGAGGGATGTGCACAAGGGTTCCCAGTCACCATCTATTCTTTATTATTGACAAATAGAAGAGCCATAGCCGCAAAGGTGGGAAGATTCAACGCAAACATGGCTGTAGGTGGAGTAGCAGGCGGAGGACTCGTTGGAGGATTACTTGGAGCAGGATTTGATGCCACTGTCAATCGTGGGAGAAAGAAGAAGACAGAGGAGATGGCTCAGATGATACCAGAGATGATCTTAGCTCAAGACAAGAAGAATTTCCAGATAGATTATGCGAGCATTCAGAGTGTCGAGTTAAGTATGCCGGGTCTGATGCAGACGGCTACTATCAAGATATTCACGCCTGGAAAGGAGCATAAGTTTACTATTCAGACTAATAAGGAGAAGTTCAGTCCGAGTGTTGCATTGTTCCAACAGGTTCTTCCTGGTAGAGTCTTCGTTAAATAATCTCATTTTTTTATTTCAATAAGTCATTACGCTAGCGATATGTTTTAATTATAGTTGTCCAATACAATAACCATGCAATACTGTAGAAAATGCGGTAAAGAACTCGAAGACGATGTAAAATTCTGTCCACAGTGTGGAACAGGCATAAGAGGAACATACTGGGAAGACATCAACGTAGCAGCAGACGACATGCTAAGCAAAATCAAGGAGCTAATCAAAGAAGGCAATGTCACAAGAATACTGATACTAAACGAAAAACAAGAACAAATACTGGAAATCCCAGTAACCCTAGCAGCGGTAGGCACACTTGTAGCACCTCAACTAGCAGCCATCAGTGTAATAGCGGCACTGGTAACAAGAGCCACCATCAGGATCGAGCGCAAAGGACCTCCCACCGATATCGAGTAAACTCCTCCTTTATTTATATCCTCACACCATTTATTTTCAAAATGTCCATCCAGATAATACCAGTAACAGGACTACCAATAATCAAAGAAGGCCATGATCTAGCTGAACTCACAATAAAATCACTGGAAGAACAAGGACTGGCGCCTAGAGAAAAAGACGTCTATGTCTTTTCACACGTTATTGCTTCGAGGGTTGAGGGAAAACAGGTTGACTTGGATAAGGTACAGCCAAGTCGAAAAGCCCAAGAATACGCTCAAATTACTGGGAAAGACCCCAGATTATTACAGGTTATTCTGAACGAGTCTAGAGGGGTAAGACGCATTGGACCGGGAGTCATTATCACAGAGACCAAGCATGGCTTTGTCTGTGCTAACGCGGGTGTGGATAAATCAAATGTACCCGGTGAAACCATTGTTTCACCTTTACCCGATGATCCGGATCTTACTGCCAAACGTATCAGAGAACGCTTCAAGGAGCTAACTGGAGTAAACGTCGGTGTTATCATATGTGATACGCATGGGAGGGCTCACAGAAATGGTGAGATCAATGTCACTGTTGGGGCAAGTGGTTTTGAGGTAATCAGGGATAGGCGTGGCGAGTTTGATCTTTTTGGATACGAGTTGAAGGTAAAGCGTACCACGGTTTCGGATGAACTCGCTTCTGCCGCTGAACTGGTAATTGGGCAGAGCGATGAAGGGATTCCGGCTGCTTTGATTCGAGGATATGACATTATTTTATCTGAGACCGGGTGTGCACAGGATATTGTGCGCAATCGGCAGAAGGATCTGTTTCTTTGATCCATCATTTTTCTTGTTAAACTTTGTTCATCTGTGTTCTGTTTTTTGAAATGATCCCATCAATAAAATTAACGTCCCATAAAAGTGTGACATTATTAACATATATGTATCAAAAATCCATATTGGTACTCCATTCTAGTACACATGGTTACAGGTTTCATGCAAGAAAGAAAGTAAATACAATAAGCACCTATGTTTGTTTGCCCAAGTGGAAGCGGTGGGCCGCCAAAAGAAGCGAAAGGCGGAGGGGCCGCGGAGTCGCAGGGATGGGCTTCAACGGAACATGGCTTTGGCTATGAAAAACGCATCCCCCAGACAAGAACACTTGGGCAATTTGCGTTTTGGAAAAACCTTACTCTATAAGGCTATTTAATCTATATAGGATATCTCTAAATAACTGACTTCTATAGATTTAATTAGGTCTAGTAAAGACCGTTAAAAGAGGTATAGAGAAAAAAATGTGGTTTTGGTTAGGAGCAATCCTAGTAATAGTAGCGACATTCATCCTTCCAGCATTCTACATCGTCCCCCAGTGGGAAAAAGTAGCAGTAATCAGATTCGGTCAAATCGAGAAGATCGTTGGTACCGGTCTACATTTGAGGATTCCAATTATCGACTCATTAATGCGCGTTGATATCAGGACTCAAACAATTGACTTGATGGGACAACAAGCCATCACCAAGGACAACATCAGCGCCATAATAGATGCAGTTGTCTTTATGCAGATAGAAGACCCAGAGAAACTAATACTAAACATACAAGACTATCGAACATCTGTAAACAAATACGCACAGACTGCCATCAGAAACATCATAGGAACTTATGACTTGGATGTTCTATTAGAGAACAGAGAAGAAGTGGCAGTCAAGCTCAAAGAAGAGATTGACTTACTGGTTAAAAACTGGGGTATCGACATCACTCGCGCAGGTCTACAGGATATCAGTTTACCACCGGACATGAAAAGAGCCTTCGCAGTACAGGCAGAGGCTGAACGTGAGTCAAGGGCGATACAGATCAAGGCAAACGCCGAGCTTGAGGCAAGTCATAAGCTAAAGGAAGCAGCTTTGAATATGTCAGACCCTAACGCTATGCAGCTAAGAGTGCTCAGTACATTGAATGACATAAGCAAGGATCAGAGTAATACCATAATCATGGCGTTACCATTGGAAACCCTAAGAGCCGCTGGTATCAGCGGGGTAGCAGCTATGTCATCCATCCAGAGTAAGGAATATCCTAAACAAGTAGAGTAGGAAGCCAAGCGATAACCGCTGTGGCGCCTAATCCTACACATATTTTCCAGAAGCTGATTCTACGAGCCACTCTCAATAATGCATCAATAGCTAGATAACCGACTATACCAGCGATCAAAGCGGATAACGCAGCATATGGATCAGGTGTGAAGCCATCAACTAGCATCAAACCGAAAGCAGCGGCAAAGCTAGCCGGGATACTCATCAAGAAGCTTATTCTGAATGCTTCTTCTCCAGTAAAATCTCGGAATAGCATTATCGAGGTTGTTAGTCCTGAACGGGATAACCCGGGAATAATCGCTAATCCCTGAGCGGCACCAAGAATGACTGATAATGGCCAAGATAATTCAGCGCCAGTTTGTACCTTTTTCTCAGCCTCACGCTGCAATAATCCTGTGATGATTAAAGCCAATCCTGTTAATGCAAGCAGGATTTCCCCATAGGCAACGCTGATGTTGAGCCACATGAAAATGGGGAACCCGACCAGTCCTGTTAGCAGGGTCATTACGAATAGTTTTGCTCTTAGGTCAGCGTACTCTGGTGTCTTGCCTACTAGTATTTTGATTACCTCTTCTCTGAAGTAGATCAATGCAGCGAAACCAGTGCCTAGATGGAGGAATATAGCGGTAGAGACCGTTTCCTCAGCAGATAACCCGAATAAAGCAACCAAGACCAGAACCATGTTTCCCTCACTTGATATTGGGAGCCACTCAAGTAATCCTTGGAGTAATCCAATGAGAATTGATTGGGTTACCGTTTGCATGTTGGTACTGATGTTAACATAGATATATTTCAACCGCCCAAAGCATTAAAACAATGAACACGGTTGAACTCAACTATGTTTGATGAATCTAAGATAGCGCAGGAGATGAACAACCTCATAGCGGATAGACTTTTCAAAGAGATGATTGAGCGGGCTGAACAGGTTATTGATGAGTATCCTGAGAGTTATCTTGGAAGATGGTGGACAGCCAGAGCATACACGTTAATGGGTGACACGGAAGCTGCGTTGGATTGGTTTATGGAAGCAATGAAGAAAGCCGAGAGCGAGCTTCAAGAGTCCAAGATAAGCAGCAGTATCGCCAATGTCTATAATATCAGGAAGGATTGGGGGAAATCTCTGAATTACACTGATATCGCGTTAGCTTTGAACCCCCAGAATGTGGTCGCCATTATTGCCAGAAGTATTGCTCTCATGGCGACTGGGAAAAGAAAAGAAGCAAACATGCTACTTGACCAGAACAAGGGATTAATGAAAGAAGATTACCAGAAGGCATGTGTAGCCGCGGTAAAACGGGATAAACCGAAAATGCTTGAATACCTTTCAAAGGCAATCAAGGAGAACCCTCACAATAAGGTCACTGTACTCCATGACCCAGACTTTAGCCTCTATTCGCGTGACCCGGAGTTCAGGGCACTACTGAAAGCTTAGACATCTTTATCAACCTAAACAAAATGAAGTAAGTGAAACATAATTGAAAATACTAGTTCTCCATGGCTCAAAGCCAAGTAAAAACAGCAGCGAGATGGTAGAAGCAGCTGAAAAACTTGGGCACACGGTATTAGCTGGACCTACAAGCGATGTATCCAGCATGATAAGCAACGATGGTTCACGTTTCTGGCTTGGCCGAGACGAGGTTACAGACTTTGATCTCTGTTTTCTCAGGAGTTTTGGACCCGGAAGCACGGAGCAGGTTACTCGCCGTATTAGTTTGATGGAGCATATGGAGGTCGCTGGGATTAGAGTCATCAACAGTACATATCCGTTCAGGAGAAGTAGAGACAAGTACTCGACACAATACACGCTGCATGAAGCGGGGATTCCCATCCCCAAGACATTCACCACTGAGAGTCTTGCACGAGGTTATGAGCATACACAAGAGATGGTGCCTATTATCTACAAGCCGATCCTAAGTAGTATGGGTCGGGGGAGCATGAAGTTTGATGATGCTGATCTCGCTTATAATGCGTACAGGATGCTGAACAGGCTCTATCACCCGATCATCATCCAAGGCTACATCAAGAATCCGGGTAGAGACATCAGAGTATTTGTCGTCGGCGATCAATGTATCGGAGCTGTCTACAAGTATATTCCTGAGGGACATTGGAAGAGTAATGTAGCTCAGGGAGGAAAGATGGTTGAAGAAGAGATGCCACAGGAGATCATCGAGTTAGGCTTCAAAGCCAACAAGGCGATGGGTCTGGATTATAGTGGGGTGGATATTTTGGAGTCAGAGGATGGTCCTGTTGTGCTTGAGGTTAACGCTGCTCCGGGTTGGCAGGGTTTGAAGGGTGCTACGGGGAAGGATGTGGCTGAGTTAATAGTTCGTTATGGGGTTGAGCAAGTTGAGTGATGAGTTAAGCAAGATACCGATCAAGATTACAGTAGTTGATAAGGGAGAGGCACGTGGGTACCTGAATCGGCTTACGGCGCCTCTTACTGTTGAGACTATTCTTCAGATGCTTCCGATTAACAGTAGGACTAGCCCTGCTATGGGGCATGTGTCTGTATTATTGGGTATCAAGCGGGGTACCGAGAAACCTGTTGACAAGGTGAAGGCGGGGACTATTGCTTATTGGCCTCGTAGTGATGCTTTGACTATTTATTCGAAGGATATGAAGCCTTATAGTCCGGTTAATAAAATCGGTGAGATCGAGGAGAACCTCGAGTTATTCAATAGGTTGAGAAGTGGTTCTAGGATTATTATTGATCGGGTTTAGCTCCGACCATCTTGTAGACCTTGAGGTTTCCGCTTCGGGTCACCATCTCTATTGTGCCGTTTTCTTCCATCAGGTTTAGCATTCTTTTGGCTACGCTGATTTTGAGGTTGAATCTTGTGGCTACGGCTGTGGCTGTGATGGCTTTCATTCCGTTTAGTGCGCCTGTTACTTCTTTGCTTTTGATGTCGGGCATGTCTACGCTGCCGATGATTTTTTCTCTTGGTCCATGTTCTGACATTTTGTTCTGGGATTCAATGCTGGGTGTTATTGATAAACCCTACGGCTTTGGTGTCTACTGGTGGGTACTTTGGGGAAAAAATTTTCCTGTGTGAATTGGTGGGAGAAGGTGTTATTGATTAGAGGTATTTCTGTACCTCTTCGTTGCTGAGGGTCTTGAAGACTCTTGTTTCCTTGGGGATAACTGCGACATTTATTGCATCAGCGGTTAGGGGTTCTTCGCTTGCATCTTTCAATGCTTCAACTGCTAACCCAATGGCTTCATCTAGTGTAACCTCATCTCTATATTGCTCTGAGAGGACTTTCTTTGCTTTCTCGCTGTTGCGTCCTATGGCTGTTGCCTTGTATCCTCTGTAGCTTCCGCTTGGGTCTGTGGCGATTAGGCTTGCTCTGAACTCGTCTACTCCGCCGAAGAGTAGGCTTACGCCGAATGGTCTTACGCCTGCGTTTTGTGTGTAGCGCTGAAGGAGGTCACCTACGCTGCTTGTGAGGTCTTCTACGTCTACGGGTTCATCGTAGGTCATCTTGTTGCTTTGACTGTAGACGCGGGCCTCTCTGATGAGTACACGGGCGTCTGGGCTGAGTCCTGCGATGGCTACGCCGACGTGGTCGTCGATCTTGAATATTTTTTTACTGTTGCTTGGTGCAGCTAGTTTGCTGAGCTTTGGTTCCAGTGCGGCTAGTACGACTCCTTCGTTGCTTCTGATGCCCACGATCGGGCTTCCGCGTTTTACTAGCTCTAGGGCGTATTCTACTTGGTATATTCTTCCCTCAGGGGAGAAGATTGTGATTGCTCCATCGTATTCTCTTCCACGTGACAATGTTATCAGCCCGAAATATCTTGAATAGTGGAGGTAGCCCCATTTTTAAAGGTTCCATAGAGCATTAAGGGTTTCAAATAATTGTTCCGGTTTATATTTCGGATATTATTCATTAAGAATTGGTCTATTCATTGAATAATCTTGAAGCTAGGGTTCAATTAGAATCTAGTAAGGTATTATACGAATTACTCTACGGGGACAGGCTTCAACACACTTCATACACCGTGTGCATCTAGTGTCATCAATTGTTGGGGGTTTTGTGTCCTTAATAGCGTTCTCTGGGCAAGCATACATGCAGTAAAAACAGCCACCGCATTTACCGACTACCCCTAAGTAGACAGATTTGCTATATCGATATTTCCTAATCTCTTCTAAACCCAAATGATTCTTACCTTCTAATTTTCAACTCTTGTTGCTGTGCAGAGACTATTATTAACAGATCAATGATGCATCTGTAAAATATTCTTGCTATAGGGGGTTCTATTATCGATGAGTTTATTCTATTTTTCCAATGGGTCTGTTATATATTGTTTAAATACGGTATTTAGTAGAATCTCACTCCATATTCATTAAAAAATATTCATGCATCAGAAACATGATGTCCAGCGCTGAAAAAAGTGATGAAATAGAGTCACTCATCAGTCTGCTTAAAGAAAATGAAAAAAGAGTGGACGCTCTAACAAAAAAAATAGAGGAAAACAGTGACGTATTTAGATCACTACATAGTTTGCTGGAAGAGAATGAAAAAAGACTGGATACTCTAGCGAAAAAAATTGAAATTATTGAACAAGAAAACGCTAGATATTCGAGTGAGATAGTAAGCGAAATCAAATCAATACCCGAGAAAACGGCAGCCGCTCGTTCTATCCTCGTTGTTGATGACGATAAGAAACTAACAGAAAGCTTCAAACTCATACTTGAAAGCGCTGGATATATTGTAGAAGTTGCAAACACAGGGTTTACAGCTCATATTTTAGTTACAAAGAATTTCTATGATCTAGTTCTGCTGGACTGGCATCTTCATGATGCCTTCGGTGATCAAATAGCGGATACAATCGAGAAAAAACACAAAGAAACGATAGTTATCTTCATCACGGGATATGAATACATCCTAGAAAAGTATGAGCGGGATAACCAGATTCTAATGAAGCCCATTGATCCAGATTTTCTACTTGAGACAGTAGCAAACGTTTTCCCTAACGAACAGAATCTTCACAAACGTGCTCAAATTCATAAATATAAAAAAGAACACGGAATAGAACCAGATCCAATACCTGCCCCAGCTCAAGATACTTCAGACGACTAGCTGTGGATTAAATCAATGAAAAACCACATTCTTTGAAGCGTTTTTGATTACAGTTGCTAGTTCATATCATTGTAAAATCTATTTGCATCCATTTATCAAACAAGGAATTTGGTCTTGTGGCAAATTCGAAATATGGTTACACATACTAGAACTGAAAAGTTATGATCAAGCCCATCTGTGCTGGGTTAAAGCTGAACTCGTTCCTATACTTCTAGGTTCAACACTTTTTCTCTACCATACCGCTCATATGGCTTCGTCAGATGCCTATGGGCGCCTCGATCAGGAAGATAGATACCAGACTCAAGAGTACGTTCAATCTCGACCTCTTGTTCAATAAGCTCATCTCCCCTGTAACCGCATTTTTTACATCTAAGTCCCTGACCTCTCCCCATAGATTCTGTTGATCCACCACATTTTGGGCACTTGGGTTTGACGAGTTGATACTCCAGGGCAACCTCGTTTATTACAAGCTTCTCAAGATTCAGAGTGTACTCATCTTCATGAATGCTGACACCTGAATATGTTGTAACCTTGTCTCCAGGCCTAAGCTGTCGAATAATATCTCTGAATGAGCCTGTGGGCTCATATGCTGCACAGGTTACCACACCGGTATCGTCTTTGAGTTTGAAGAAAACATGTCCTCCTTCGATGGTTTCAGGTATGGTATCTACGGTTCCTTTGACTACTGCGGGGTTGTAAGGGGTTAGTTCATTGATTTTGATGGGTTCACTGAAGTGTTGGTCGGTTCCTTGATTGCTTCTACAGATCATCCATCGTTCGACTTCTTCTAAGGGTTTAATCATACACATGGCGTCATAGACAGCTTTTGGGTTCTCGCCTCTTACTCCATACAATACTGGGTCTGGTCCCCTTGGAGTAATCAATGGTTTTCCGTTTTCGTCAACATTGTTGTAAGTACAGTCACTTAGGGCGGTATCCATTTCTCTAATGGATTCTTGATCAACTTGGCGTTCCGTCCCCCAGTTCTCAGGCATACGATATGTGAGAAGCTCATAGGTAAAATCATCATCAAGCGTCCCCCCGATAGCGGCGAGGGCTCCGATGATACCCCTTCCGTTCTTGTACTCAATGAATTCAATATCATATTTATTGAGCAACGCTAGTGCATCTTTTTTCTCAACCAAAGAACGGACAACACGCAGAGAATACTGTTTCACATCTTGAGGAACATCTCCTTGAAGAAAAACAGCCCCCGGGTTGGTGTTATCACACTGGAACTCACCGTATTCTTCGATGAGTTTTCGCACCTCACTCTTCACATCTTCGTACTTTGATTCATCGATCTCCAACCTGAGGCACATGCCTGCGTTCCCCCTTGTTTTCCAAGGCGTATTCGGGTTCAGCCTAAGAAGCGTAGGGTAACCAATGAAACGGGCCCCCATATCCATCAAGGGCTCAATGAGTCTGGCGGCTAGGTAAGTTGTGCATCCCCCTTCTGGGCTATCAGTGTCATCGAGACCGATATGAAGCTTCAAAGTACTCACTAACTTATCTACTTGGGCAAAAAGGTATTGAAAAAGGGTGTGATTGGTGCCTAGACAACGATCATTGTCAGCGTGGACCGGACCTTATCGAGTCGCCTGATCTTCCAACTGATGATGTCCTTTAGTTCCTGCATGGTCTCTGTTGAGATGCGTGCGATAATATCGTAAACACCGTATACCATGTAGGCTTCCTTGACCTCACCAATGTCTTTCAGGCCTTTCAGTACCTCGCTTTCTGATCCTATCTCGGCGTTGATCAATACGAAAGCTGTTGCCAAAATTTCACCTAATTATGATAAATGGTGACTGGATTTAAAAGTTATCCGAGTAGGTATTCTATTTATTCGGATGTGAATTAGTTTGCCAACCCTAACAATCAACGGAAACAAGTACAATGCAGAACTCGCCCTTTTCGATGTAGACGGAACACTAGTAGACGACACCCATAGGTACAGCAGCCTAGGAAAAGCACGATACAATGCCTTCAAACAGCACGCATCAACCAAAGCCGCAGAGGAGTGGGCACGATTAGCGGGCGTAAACCCAAAGAACTGGAGCATCGATCCCCTTGGCCCCATCAGCAAAGCACCTCGAAGAGATGATCTAGCGATAGCTGCAGGTGCATTGTATTTGGATGGTTATCACTGGTATGATGCGCGGGCGTTGGCTGAGAAAATATATGAGAGCGCAGACATGGAGCAGAAAAAGAGCTTCAAACCAAAACTCTATGATGGCACCTTTGAGAAACTAGTTGAACTAAAGAATGCTGGTTTCAAGCTTGGGATCGCAACCAATGGTGTAACCAAGATAACCAAGGAGATGCTTGTTGGGCTCGGATTGGGTGATGTTTTTAGTGTGGTTGTTGGCGCTGATCTTGTTGATCGTAGTAAACCTGCTCCGGATATGATTATTTTAGCTTGCGAAAAGATGGGTGTTTCCCCCAAGGCTTGTGTGTATTTCGGTGATCAGTATACGGATATGGCGGCGGCAAATGAGGCAGGTGCCTTGAGTGTTGGTGTCAGAAACCACGATCTAACTGAGAAAGGTGCGGAAGAAACCATCAGTCTCGTTAAGGATATTGTGGCTGGATAGAGAATCTATTTAACGCAAATCACACTTCAATAACACCAAGAAGAGGTTACAGATTTGCCCATACTAGACGAGTACATCACAGTGAAAGAGATGGTGGCAATCGAGATGAACTCAGAATATCTCGGTGTATCAACCCAGCTAATGATGGAGAACGCTGGAAGAGCCATCGCCAACGAGATCGCAGAAAGATTCCCCAAGACAAGCAAAATAGTCTCAGTATCAGGGCTAACAGGAAACGGTGGTGACGCTTTCACCGCTGCCCGACACCTCGCTGCAATGGGGTATCCGGTTGAATCACTTGTACTTGGTGACCCCAAGAACATCACTCTGGATAACAGTAAAGTCAACTACAACGCTGTAGCCCATATGAAGGACAGCATCAAACTCACACCAATCAAGGACAGCAGCCTCATACCAGACATCAAAGCAGATGTAATAA
>JAHLLU010000020.1 GCA_020444005.1 archaeon | reverse complement strand
CCCAAGCATAGTCAAGTCAACCGGCAGCCACCCCCAAGGCGGAGTAAACACCATCGCCCAAGCATGCCACCCAACGCCATCAAACACATAATGATAATGCCCATCCCAGTCAGTCTCATCAATATCCAAGGACTCGCTGAACACCACCCCCGCTTGAAGATATGCGGGTATGCCTTGGCTTCTACACATTGTTATGAAGAGAAGAGACAAGTCGTCGCAGTCTCCTCTCGGGTCTCGTATCATGTATTCTGGGCGTTTCGGCTCCTCTGTTACAATATAGGATGAGTTCTCCTCAAACCAGTCAATTAACGCTAATATTTTTCCGTAAGCCGTCTCTTCTCCTTTTGTTATTCTTGCTGCGAGTTCAGTGATCTCCGTATTATCAGGATACAGAGCATTGGGTTGAGTGTATTCCAGTAAATCAATCGGTATCTCCTCTGGGGTCTCGGCTAGCTGTTTACTCAGTGATGGAACAGTTCTCGGGATGGATTCTATTTGGTAGGTTGCGGTGATTGTGTAGGTCTCGTCTATTGGTACCAATACCGGTGATAATGGTACCATTTTCAAGAAATCGGGCTCCAGCTCAACCAATTTGCCTTCAAAACTCGTCTCCATGGATACTGTCTGATACTGTCTATCTGGGAAGACGGGTGCTCCGAGGTCTTTCTGGCTCATGTTGTAAGCTGTGTCTCCGTTGTTCTGGTAGCTCCAAGTCATCTCATAGTTGTAAGCAGAAACAGGTATTGTGCCAATGAATAATAGAACAAGAAACGCGTACCTGAGTCTCATCTGCTTACTGATGGTTCTGGGTGCTTAATCTTGTTTCGTAGATATCGGGTTGGTAAGTATCATATCCATCATACCACCCATAATACTCTGTGAGTTTCTGTGGAGATCGATAAAACAAAATGTGTAGGCTGTGGCAACTGTCACCCAGTTTGCCCTATGGAAGCCATATCCTTAGACACCGACGGCAAATCAATTGTAAACCAAGACAAATGCGTTGAATGCTCAACCTGTTATAGGCTACTAAGAGACGAGAGATATCCCCCATTCCTAGTACGCATAATTCGAGGTATTCTCGGAGTTTTCCGCCTTCAATACATGGCTGCACCAGACGTATGCCCAACTGGAGCATTAACGCCACCAGAGCTTGAGTACCCGAGAAGCCTACGAGCAGCCTTCAGTGACCCCACAGTAGTACACGCCGGAACAGGCGTCGGTGGAAGAGGCACCGAGGAGATCAAGACCAACGATATCACCGGTAGGCTACGTACAGGTGATGCTGGAATAGTAATTGAGCTTGGACGCCCCGGTACAGGCGCCTATTTCAGGGATGTTGAGAAGGTAGCGATGGCGTTGAGCCCTCTTGAGCCTCACTTTGAGGAATTCAACCCAGTAACACAATTAATGACTGACCCCAAGACAGGGAAAATTAGGGACGAGGTGCTTGATGAAAAGGTGCTCTCAGCGATTATCGAGGTAAAAACCAAGCTTGAACGGATACCCGAGTATCTTCAAACCCTTAAAGATATTCAAACCGAGCTTGACACCGTTTTCTCAGTCGGCGTAGCATCAAAATGTCTCCCAGATGGCTCAATACCCCATCAACAATGGGTCGAGAAAGCAGGATACAAACTATCACTCAATGGGAAGACAAACCTAGGTCTCGGGAGACCATTGTTCAAGGAGGAAACAGCATGACTAACACACTTCATAGACAGGGCAAACTAGAGGACCTGAAAGGCGACTACGTTATCTTTACGAGTATAGCCAAGGAGATCAAACCGGGAACAGCGCCAAAGATACATGAGTTCCTCAAGATATGCAACAAGTATGGCCCTATCAACATAGGCAGCAGCAAATATGGTACAGTGCTTCAAGACGACGTCGAGTTCAACGATCTCATCACTAACCTCAAGGATGGATCAACAAGCGGAGCAGTCTTCACAGACGTAGAAACACTCGAAAAAGTAATAGCAGAACTAATTGAGGCTGATCTTGGCATCAGTATCAACGTCAGTGGTTTGCTTGAAGGCGTCCATGAGTGCTGTGGCAAAAACGGTATTGTACGTCATAGCGTCGAGCAGAGTCTCGGCTTCTGGGGAGCCAAGGATAGGCTACCTGAGCGTGATGTGCTTGAGATTAACTCACTCTGTGGGCACGGGATGGTCTCCTTCAATTATATCCATAAGATGATGGAACAGGTAAGAATGAGAAAACTCACCCCCAAACAAGCAGCAAAAATCATGGGAAAATGCTGCGAGTGCGCGGTCTTCAACACAGACCGAGCAGAAAAACTGCTAGAAAAGGTACTAGAAACCTAACCTAAAAAAGGGGGAGGGGGTACCCCCAGAAAAACCCGAAAGCAGCTTATTTCAATAAAAGAAACCCCAGAAACTCCCAGATCCGTCTTTGATATATGACAAAAACCGTTACCTTAACGGGTTTTAGAAGTAAAAAAGTGGTTCAATATGGATAAATGGGATTAGGTGACAGTGCTTCTGTCATCCGTGAACTTTTCGAACTCTTTGTTATCGATTACAGCCTTCAGGTGCTGTGCAACCTTCCAGACATCATGATAACTGATATACAAGGGCACAGGAGCCAGCCTGATAATGTTCGGTGGACGGAAATCCGGAACCACGTTACGAGCAATCAAAGCCTGATTGATTCTCCAGCCTTCCTTATGATAGACACCCACGTGTCCTCCACGCCTCTCAGCTGCTCTCGGAGTCGCTATACCATAATTATAGGGCTCCTTACTGAGCATCTCATCAATCAAGTACATCAAATAGCCTGTGATCTTGAGACTCTTCTCCCTAATCGCTTCGATACTCGCCTCTCTCATCATGCGTAGACTACCCTCTATAGGCGCAGTGCTGAGCATAGTGGTAGTGCCTATCTGCCAAGCTGATGCTGTACGGGCTGGGTCAAAGTCGGTCTTCATCTCGAACATAGTTGATCGTGCGTTACCGAACCACCCCGCCATACCGGGCATCTTGCCCCAGTGTTTTTTGTTGACGTAGATGCTGCCTGTGCTTCCGGGTCCACCGTTCATGTACTTGTAGTTACACCAGAAAGCAAAGTCGCTACCCCACTCACTGAACTTGTGAGGAACAACGCCTGTGCTGTGGCTGCAGTCGAATCCAACGATAATACCACGCTTGTGAGCTTCCTCAGTGATCCGCTTCATGTCCAGAAGCTGACCGGATTTATAGTAGACGCTGGGCAGCAATGCAAGCTGTATCTCGTCTGTCATGGCTGCGATGATGTCGTCTTCCTCGATGATCATACCGTCCCTGCTTCGGACAAGCAGCAAGTCCTCGTCTGGGTCTCCGCCTTTGAGCCTGATCTCTGCGCTCAAAGCATAGAGGTCGCTTGGGAAGTTCAGTTCATCAGCTAGAATCTTCTTTCTTTTTCCCTCTGGCTTGTAGAATGTTGAGACCAATGTGTGCAGATTGATGGTTGTACCACCAGTCACGACGCACTCGTCTTTCTCGGCGCCTACAAGTGGTGCCTGTAGGTTGCCTAGTTCCTCGGCGTAGCTGATCCATGGTATCTTTCCGCCGCCCCATCCTTTGATACCTAGGGTTTTCCACTCTTCAATGAGTCTGTAGAGTGTTTTCTCGGCGTCTTTGCTCATTAACCCGAGACTGTTACCATCCATGTAGATAGCGTCTCCAAGGGGATAGAATCTTTCCTTATAACCCGCAAGAGGGTCCTTGGCGTCCATTTCGAGGGCAAAATCCTCGTCAAGCCTGTACTCTGTCATGGGCTATGAAACACGGTACCGGGTTTTAAGCTCTACTAGACGTTGAGCAGAGTAACCTCAACAGTGTCACCGGCTTCAAGCTTACTGTAACCAATTGGTAGAATGATGAATCCATCAGCATGAGTCATACTGGTGATATCACCGCTCTGCTTGAACACCCTATAGGTTTTCCCTTCCCTGATCTCAACGGTGATAAACTGCTCACGATCACCCTTGGACTCAAATCCCTCACCTATTGGTACCAATACCTTAACCCAGTGCTTAGCCGGCAACCTCGCCATCTTCCTGAGAGCCGGAAGCAAATACACATAACTGTTATTCAGACAGCTTGTCGGATACCCGGGCATACCGAAAATCATTGTATCCCCCAGTTTACCGAACAGAGTGGGTTTACCCGGCTTGGTCTTAACGCCATGGAAATAGATCTCACCTAACTCTTCTATGGCTTCCCCAAATAGGTCCTTGACGCCTACGCTGCTGCCTCCGCTGAATACCCCGATATCGTAGTTTGATGCGTCTCGAAGGCTCCGTTTGATAGAGTCTAGGTTGTCCTCCATTATCCCACGTTTTTCGGGTTCTCCGCCGTTCATCTGGATGACTGATTCTAGTGTATAGCTGTTGATATCATAGATTTGACCCGGCTCTAATGGGGTTCCCTGTGGCGCTATCTCCGGTCCGCTGCTATAGATGGCTACCCTAGGCTTTACGTAGACATCAATATCCGTGTATCCTAGTGCTGCTAATGCTCCTAGTACGCCGGGGGTGATGTATGCCCCTGATTCAAGCACCTTGGTGCCTTTGATCATATCTTCTCCGGCTGGCGCCATATTCTTACCTGGAGTAACGCTTCGCTTGATAACTACATATTCGCCCTCTAGCTCAGTGTATTCCACCATCACCACTGCGTCTGCTCCGTCTGGCATGGGGCTTCCTGTTGCAATCTCAAGACATTCTCCTGTGTTTACTGTGCCTTCGAAGATACCGCCTGTGTGTTGAGCTCCGATTAACCTGAGTTTGGCTGGTATCTTCCCTGTGTCAGTGGCTTTAACCGCATAGCCGTCCATGCTGGCTCTTGGGAATGGGGGCACGTTGAAGCCGGCTACTATGTCTGTGGCTAGGACTCGTCCAACTGATTCCTGTATTGGTATCTTCTCTGTAGCAGTTACTTGTGGTGTTTTTTCATCTATGATCTCTAGTGCCTCAAGTCTTGGCATCAGTTCTCCAAATGGCTTCATCGTCATCTTCGTTTCAACTCCCAAAGCATATGCCCCACCCCGGGCAAAATAATCTCCTCTAAAGCTGTCCTCATGGCTCCCCTTGAACCCGGAAGACAGAAAATAAGCTTCCCCCCAGCTACACCAGCGGCGGCGCGGCTCATCAAACCAGCTACGCCTACCTCATCGTAACTTAGGCGTCTAAACTGCTCACCGAAACCAGGTAACTCTTTATCGAACAAGCTTCTCGCGACATCCACCGTAACGTCAACGCTGCCTATTCCAGTGCCTCCGCTGGTGATGATCACCGGTGCTTCTCCCGTTATGGCTGTCTTGAGCCATTGTTTGATCTCCTCTGGTTTGTTTGGTTTGATGTCTCTCTCTGTTACCTTGTGTCCCCCTGCCTCGATGAGTTCTACGGCTAGTTTTCCTGTCTCATCTGTTTCAAGTGTACGTGAGTCGCTGGTCACCAGTAACGCGAAGCAGGTCTCTACCTGTTGATCTCGGGGATGGCTCATTGTCCCTTCCTCTTCTCAATGACCCTGATTTCTGTGATCTCTGCGTCTGGGTACTGACCGTTCTCGTCTTTCTCAAGATACTTTGTCATGTCCCAGATGTTCAGGAGGGCGGTGGTTACTCCCATGAGTGCCTCCATCTCGACTCCTGTCTGAGCATTTGTTATTACGGTGCAGCGTGCTTCGACGCGGTCTTTGTTGAAGCTATAGGATACATCGACTTGGCTTATGGGAATATTATGGCATAGAGGTATGAGTTCGGGGGTCTTTTTCACGGCTAGAATCGCGGCGATCTCGCCTACTGTTAACGGATCACCTTTCTTGATACCCTTTTCTTTGATGGTCTCTACTGTTGTTTTTTTGAGTTTAATATTTCCAACCGCTGTCGCGGACCTGTAAACTATCTCTTTACCTGAGACATCAATCATCTTCACTGGATCACTCATGTTTTTCACCCTCTACCCAGATTTCCCCCTCTGGCGTGGTCTCCTTCTTCCATATGGGCACACGCTGCTTTAACTCATCAATAATATACCTGCAGGCATCAAACGCTTCCTCCCTGTGCCCAGCAGCCACCGCGATAAACACGATGTTATCTCCCACCTTCAAGTCACCATACCTGTGAACTACGGTTATCTTATGGACGCCGAATTTTTCCTGAGCCTCTGATTCGATGGCTTCCAACTGCTTGTACGCCATCTCCTCATAGACCTCAATACTCATCTGTTCTACGTTGTGCCCCTTGGCGTTATCACGAACGGTGCCCAGAAAAGTGACTACTCCCCCACTGGAAGGGCTCTTGACTGACTCCAAAACTGTTTCGACATCAATGTCTCCGTGTTGTATCTTGATCATTTAACCACCACTCACCGGGGGGAAGAATGCAACCTCATCTGACTCATTAATTACTTGGTCCAGTGGTCCAAAGTTTCCGTTCACAGCCACCAATACCTGTTCTTTGGCTGCGATCTTCGGATAGATGCCTCTGACGTGTTCTCGTATGGCCTCAACGGTGATTCCATCAGCTACCTCTAATGATTCTTCACGTTTCCCCGTAAAGTCTCTGAACTGCCCAAAGTATCTGACGTTTATCTCCACGGTTACTCCTTCCAGTATGGCTCTCTGCGTCTTACGCCTTCCTTGAACGCCTCGACAAGCTCCTCGTGGCTTGCACCGCTACGCATCAAGGATACAAATGGTACGTGGTTGTCGTCTCTCATTAAGCATGCCTTGATCTTTCCGTCACTGGTTACCCTGAGTCGTGTACAGTACTTGCAGAAGGTGCTGTTATGCATGGGACGTACTACTTCTACTTGCGCGCCATTCTTTAGATAGTAGATTTTTCTGCGGTGCATCTCACGCTCTACTATTTTTTCTGAGCGCTCAGCGAGCATCTCCTCTACTGGAATCAGATCATAGTGAAGTCTGTCATAGTACTCGACCCCGTTTTCCAGTTCTTGGAACTCTATCAACTGGAGAACCGCGCCTGTCTCACTACTGAACTTGATTAAAGCCTCTATCTCATCGTGGTTGACGTCTTTCATCACCACCATGTTCATTTTGACTGGGGTTAAACCGCATTCAAGAGCTGTCTTGATCCCTGCTTCAACCTCTTCTTTCTTGTCTACACCTGTGATTTCTTTGAACTTGTCCGCGTGAAGACTGTGTAAACTGATGTTGACCCTTGCTAAACCAGCTTCTTTGAGACTGCATGCGAGTTCTACCAGTTTGCTGGCGTTTGTGGTCATAGAAACCTCTTCAAAATAAGGCTTTACGCGACGTACTATCTCGACTATGTCTCGCCTCATGAGGGGTTCGCCGCCTGTTAGCTTGATGTATCGTACGCCTTGCTCTGATGCTATCTTGGCGATGGTCTCGATCTCGTTTACTGTGAGTTCGTCACCGTTGCTGTGTTCGCCTTCTTGGTGGCAGAAGAAGCAGTTAAAGTCGCATCGCTGTGTTAGGCTAATTCTGAGGCTTTTTACGGGTCTACCGTAGCCGTCTAGTAGGGGTTGAGTCAGTTTTTTCGCCTCTCCTATTTGGGGATTTGCAATAGAAAACTGTTATGCATAGAAAAGCCATTCGGTATTTTTATCAATGAGCAAATACGAATTGCATAGATAAGCATGTCGTTAAAGAAGAACGCGCTGCCCATCGCAGTCGTATTACTTTTAGTAATAGGAATTGGAGTTTACAGTTACATTAACACAGAACCACCAGAGGAAGAAGAAATAGTTCTCAAGGTTTTCCACGCCGGAAGCCTCACGGTGCCCCTTGAAGAAGTAGATGCACGGTTTGAAGCTGATTACCCTAATGTGGATGTTCAACTGGAGCCGGCTGGAAGCGTACAATGCGTCCAAAAGGTAACAGAAGTTGGTGAACTAGCCGACGTAGTTGCATCAGCAGACTATTCATTGATTCCAAATATGATGATGCCCGATTATGCTGACTGGTATATCGTATTCGCGAAAAACGAGATGACCCTAGCCTACGCCGAGACCAGTCGATACGCCGATGAGATCAATGAGGAAAACTGGTACGAGATTCTCCAGAGACCTGACGTGAAATGGGGTTTCAGTAACCCAAACCTTGACCCCTGCGGCTACAGGACACCCATGGTGATACAGCTAGCGGAAGCAGAGTATGGTGATGACTCTTTGTTTGAGTCATTGGTCTCGGATTACTGTGGTATCACTGTTAGTGAAGTCGATGGTGTCTACATGATTGATAGTAATATGGAGGACTTGGCTCCAGACACAGATAAAATATCCATCAGAGACAAATCAGTCGAGTTAGTTAGTCTCGTTGAGAGCGGTGGACTAGATTATGCCTTTGAGTATAGCAGCGTCGCCAAGCAGCATGGGATGATGTACTTGGATCTACCCGCATCAATTGATCTCAGTGAACTAGCCTACTCAGATACATATTCTACTGTAAAAGTGGAGAAGACAAGCGGTACAAGCACAGGCAAACCTATAGTCTATGGCGTTACAGTGCCCAGTAACGCTTTACATCCTGAATATGGTGCCTTGTTCATCAAATACATGATTGATGATACCGGTGACTCTGTCTTCACAGAGCTTGGACAACCTCCAATTAATCCAGCTATGGTGGATAACCTTGATGCGGCACCAGAAAGCCTCATACCTTTCATAAGTGAACAGGATTAATATGAGCATCACTCGCCGCCGCTATCCATTATCCATTATTTTCTCAGTAATAGGCTCAGTTCTGCTACTATTCACGGTATTCACTTTACTGAACATGGTGGCACGACAGGTGTTATTCGACTTTGGTGGTCTCATTGACGCGGCTACAGACTCCTTTGTATTGGAGTCCATTGGTTTAACCCTCTACGCCAGCCTGCTTTCAACAATATTCACAGTACTATTCGGGACACCTCTCGCCTATGTTCTCGCTCGACATGACTTCAGTGGAAAAAGTCTCATAGAGGCGGTGATTGATGTCCCCGTTATTATCCCACACAGCGTGGCGGGAATCGCCCTCTACGTGCTTTTAATGAGCAGAAGCCCCCTTGGATCGGTTTTCGCAGGCATCGGCATCGTTTTTGAGGATCACTTAGCGGGCATCGTTGCTGCGATGGCTTTTGTAAGCTCCTCTCTGTATATTAACGCTGCTAGGGATGGGTTCCTGAGCGTGGACTCAAGACTTGAACGTGTAGCGCGCACCCTTGGTGCTAATCAGTGGGAGGCTTTCAGTCGCGTTACATTGCCTTTAGCTGTGCGGAGTCTGTTATCTGGGGCGATTTTGAGCTGGGCTCGTGGTATCAGCGAGTTTGGAGCCGTGGTTATGATCGCTTTCTATCCCATGATTGCGCCTGTTCTCATCTATTACCGGTTTACAACCATGGGGCTCAAGGGTAGCCAGCCTATCGCTGTGATGTTGATAATCATCTGTCTAACGGTGTTCCTTTTGCTCCGACTTTACTCTGAGAGGTGGCGGCGAAATTGATTACATTCAAAGACGTAAGCCATGACTGGGGGACCTTCAGGCTTCGAGACGTCAGCTTCACAGTAGACGAAGGTGAATATTTTGTCATCCTTGGGCCTACAGGAGCCGGTAAAACACTGATTTTAGAGACAATTGCGGGGTTCTATACGCCTAACAGCGGCGAGATACTGCTTCGAGGTAAAGAATGCAGTGATGTGATGCCTGAACACAGAAACGTAGGGTTCGTCTATCAAGACTATGCATTGTTCCCTCACATGACAGTCGAAGAAAACATCAGGTTTGGTTTAGAGATAAGAGAAATCCCAGAACAGGAAGCAGATAAACGAGTAGAATCACTGCTCGAAATGCTAAACATAACTGGGCTACGAGCCAGATATCCTCGAAATCTATCCGGAGGCGAACAGCAGCGCGTAGCTATAGCTAGGGCGTTGGTGATTGAACCCGATATTCTGTTACTCGATGAACCGTTAAGCGCCTTGGACACACGTACAAGGGAGGCTCTGCGAGAGGAATTAAAACGAATCCACAGGGCACAGGGCACCACAACTGTGCATGTTACCCATGATCAAACCGAGGCACTTTTACTCGCTGATCGAGTCGCGGTTATCATTGATGGTGAGATGGCTCAAATCGGGTCACCTCAAGAGGTGTTCAATACGCCTTCATCGGTGATGGTTGCGGATTTCCTTGGGGTCGATAACGTGATCAAGGGGAATATTGTTGAAAACGTTGAAGGTGTAGCTCATGTTGAGTTCAATGGGTATCGGTTATACGCTACCTCCGCTCTGGGCTCGGGTGAGGTTTACGCTTTCTTGCGCCCGGAAAACATCATACTCAGTAAAGCACCCATTGAGACCAGCGCCCGTAACGTGTTAAAAAGCACTGTAGAGAACGTGACTCAGTTGGGGAGCATCTATCAGATTCACCTTAACACTGGTCTTAGCGCCGTTGTGACCCATCAATCAGTAGAAGAACTCGAACTGAAACCCGGCACAGAGATATATGCTAGCTTCAAAGCTACCGCTGTACATCTAATAAAGCACTAATCTCTTTCTGGGAAGCTATAATAGCGACGGTAACGCCCCATCTTTGATATGAGTAAGCCAGTTAAGGTTACTGTGTTCCCACGTTTGAACGCTGATTCATGTGGCGTAGGTTGTGGTATCGCTTGTTCTTCTTGCACCAGCTGTGACCAGAACTGTGGCTTCCAAGAGGCTGAGAAAGAGCTCATGGATGATCTCTATTTCCTCCTTGAAGAGACAGGTTACATTACATGCGATCAATGCAACCTAGAGTTCGTAGATGTTAGCGACATCGATTACAGCATCGAGCGACTGAACATGGTGCTTGTCACAAGCGGAGAAGATACTGTCACTCACTATACCTATGGTGAGTACATGACTGAAAACGCGCCTATCATCGCCTTGAATAGCCAAATAGTGATGAAGGGACGAATCCCCACAAAGGATGAGCTTGTAAAAGCCTTTGAAAAGTTTAATTGATGTCTTCTTTCATCTTCTGTTCCAGTGTCTTCAGTTCGCCTTTCTCACTGATCCTGATGGTTGTCTGAAGCCGAACTGGTATACCGATGGATCTGAAGAAACCCATTAGGGCTGCTCCATCTATGATGTCCCTGATTTTTCCTGTTTTGATGCCTTCTATTAGTATTTGCTCTACTTGTGGCATAACTTGTGGGTACTGATAGACTGCTGCGTTATAGACCTCCCAAGCTCTGTCGCCAAATTGGCTGTCAAGAATATCTCTGTTGGTGGGCTTTTTGGGTTTCTCTGGCTCGGGCTCAGCTGCTTCTTTTTCTTTTATCTGTTTGAGCATTAGCTGGCGTTTCATCTCCTCTAGGCGCCGCTGTTTTATCCGTTCCAGTTCGTCATCCATGTGTTATCGCAGCAAATAGGCTGTAGGTATAAGATTTATTCCTTACTGAGCTTGCCGGGCTTTACGTTGGTGATCCTAATGCTGTTCAGTATCACCAGTAGGGCTAGTCCCACGTCTCCAAGGATTACCGAGACCCATAGACTGATGGTGCCCAAGGCCGCCAGTACTACGATAGCTAGCTTCATCACCACCGAGACAGTGATGTTCTCCTTAATTCTACTCAAAGTTGTCTTACTTAGACGCTGAATATAGCTGATCCTGGTCAAGTCATCTTCTAGAAGCACTATATCAGCGGTCTCCAAGGCAATATCGCTCCCGAGACCTCCCATAGCTATTCCAACGTCAGCCGCTGCAAGTGCCGGAGCATCATTAACACCGTCACCAATCATGACCACCTTACCATACTGTTTCAGTTCCTCTATTGCCCCGAGTTTTTCGTCTGGTAACAGATTCGCATGGTATCCGTTGAAGCCTACTTGTTCAGCTATTGCTGCTGCGGTGGTCTCGTTGTCACCTGTGAGCATCTCCACCTTCATTCCTTGTTCACGAAGTTCTCTTATGGCTTGTTTCGCTGTTTTTCTACTTTGATCCATCAAGGCGATGAGTCCCATCACGGTGTCTTCACGGCTTACAACAACTACGGTTTTTCCCTGTTTCTCAAGAGTCTCTATCTCGGCGTGGGGGTACTTGATTCCATTCTCATGTAATAGTCGCTGGTTTCCTATCCTGTATTTGGTGTCGTTGATGGTTGCCTCTACTCCTCTACCGGTTGAACTCAGGAACTCATCAGCTGTATAGTCTGGCAGCTTCCATTGGATTGCCTCTGTTTTTATCGCCTCTGCGATTGGGTGTTTACTGTTCTCCTCAAGTGCCTGAGTGATGGCTAAGACCTCCTCCCGGCTGACATCAAAAGCTACGATGTCTGTTACTACTGGTTTTCCAGCTGTCAATGTGCCTGTCTTGTCAAAAGCATATACTTTGGCTAGGTTTATCTCCTCGATGAATGTGCTTCCCTTGATCAATACACCGTTTCTGCTGGCACTTGTGATAGCCGAGACCATAGCAACTGGTGTGGCTATCGTTAAAGCACATGGACATCCGATGACCAGCAATACTAGGCTGTTATAGATGGATGGAATCAACGCCGCACCCCAGAGTAGCGGAGGTACAGCAGCGAACAAGACCGCCAAGACGATTATAGCAGGTGTATAGTATCGAGCAAACCTGTTAACCAGGGTCTCTGTGGGGCTTCTGCGGTTTTCTGCTTCCTGTACCATTCGTAGGATGTTTGATAGCATGCTTTCCGCTGATGCTCGTGTAGTCTTGACAGCCAAGTAGCCGTCGAGATTTATGGTTCCCGCGTATACCTCGTCATGAACTGTCTTATGGACGGGTATTGATTCTCCCGTCATGGCGGATTGATCAACAGATGTATCTCCATCAACCACCGCGCCATCGAGTGGAATCCTGTCACCGGGCCGGACGATAAAGACCTCTCCGGGTAGAACCTGATTAACTGGTACTGTTTTTTCGCCCTCCTCAGTCTTGATGGTTGCTATTTCTGGGCGTAGCTCCATCAAAGCCTCGATGGCGTGTCTTGCACGCTCAGAGGCGATAACCTCCAGTTTAAGCGATATATCTTTGAGGAAGACCACTAAGGCGGCTTCTTGGTATTGACCTATTAGGGTGGCTCCAACAGCGGCTATTGTAACAAGAAAATCTATACCGATATTGCCTTTCAGTAGGCTCTTGATGCCGTTTATCGCCATTCTGTACCCTGATACGATCATGGCTGTGACCAAGATGATGGTTGAAGCTGGTCCACCGATGCCAAGATAATCCAAGACTATGCCTGTGGCTATGATTAAACCGATTATGATTGTGTTTGTCCAGCTTGTCTCCTCGTGGCTGTGACTGTGATCGTGTCCACAGCTAGCACAAGAATGGTCGCCATTTCCACATGCGCATGAACTATCCATGCTACACGCGGTGCATAATGTATCACCGTGATTATGCTCATGATGGTGTTCATCGTGGTGCTGGTGGTCTTCCATTTCCTTTGTATCGGTTCACTGCATTTTATTAATATAATGCTATCTAATGGGGTTATTTTATTAGAAATTAATAAATTTGGCAACCTTTTTTATTAAACTATGACTGTTATCAGCGTTAGCCTAACAAACGATCTTCTAGACAGACTCGACCAGTTTGTAGAGGAATCAGGATACAGCAGCAGAAGCGAGGCCCTGCGACTCGCCATACGAGACGTATTAAACGAGTACAATCTCACAAAGATACAGCGCGGGGAGCTATTGTCCACTGTTACAATCATCAGCCAGACTGAAGAAGTTGGAACCCATATCGGGTTAATTGATCTACGTAACGGGTTTGATAACTTGATCTTTGGTAACATGCATATGCATATTGAGGGAGGTTACTGTATCGAGATATTCCTTGTTAAGGG
>JAHLLU010000019.1 GCA_020444005.1 archaeon | reverse complement strand
TATCACTCCTAAACTGCTTGGACTGGCCCCATCTCAAAACCAATGATAATACCGAGGGGAATCTCCTTCAAAACATGTGCCAATGTCTCAAGTTTTTCCTCAGATACATTTTCAATACCTACCATCAGTCTACCATCAATGTGTATCATCATACCATTAACTCGCACATCATAAAATTCGAGAATATCATTCTTCCCGAAGATCAATCGTTCCAATTGTTCAATATGACGTAAAGTAGTTGGAGCCTTGATGATACGAACATATGCTCGATCTGATGGATTAATTTCTTCTAGTATGGGTTGAGTGAACTCTTCACGCGTATCAGCCAATGCGATATAAGCTGTACCATTAATCCAGTCAGGGTACTTGTTGACGAATATATCTGTAAAATAGTCAAGACTCGGGGATTTCTCTATATCACGTAGTGTTTCAGCGATAGCAAACCAGTGTACAAAGTTTACGCTGGGGTTCTTATGTTCCCACTGCAAACTATCGAAAAGCTCAGGCTTCATATCCCAGTACTTTTCATCGATCCCATCAATAACATACAGGCTTCGATTTACTTCACCCATACTCAAGGTAAGAACCCCGGTCTCGGTTGGCGTAAAGATGCTTGAGGTTACTTTGTAATCTGAGAGCGCTGGAATCTCAATAATTTCTTGGACATGTTTTGTGGTACTGCCATGAAGAGCGGTAATATCTTCATGTTTGATGTACCCAACTAAATTAACACTGAATGGCTCGACATAGACCGTATAATTATACGTGTTTCTAAGAAAAATCGTCGCATTTACGGGCTCACCTTGCTCATATACAACATGAGATGTGTTCAAAAGCAAACTAAGCTGAGAATAATTGATGGTTTCAACATCTACAGGTTCTATTGACATATATTTGATAGAATATGCTATACTGAACCCCGTAATTATCACGGCTAATGCTACAAGTTTCAGATAAAACGAACGATTCATCAAAGAAAACAACATCCACCCATCTTATAACTTGATCACATAACCGGCTCGATTATGTTTTAAACCAAAAACGCAGTGTAGTGGTGAATAGAATGTCTGACGTAGAGAAGAAAACCCAACAATACAAGATGTCAGCAGAAGACCTTCACGACACATACAACAGGCTCCACCCACAAGTCCTCAGCCAATTCGAGGACGAGATGCCCAAATACTGGGGCAGAAAATGGAAAGCCAACACAACAGTAGGAAAACTCAACACGGTGCTGCTCCACAGACCCGGAAAAGAGTTCCTCACAGTAGGACAACCAACCCCATGGCCACCCCACGAGGACAGCTGGAGGGCTTGGAGAATGATGGAGAAACCAGATCTGGATGAGCTTGTTGAGCATCACGAGAACCTCGTTGATGCATTCAAGGCCGAAGGAGTAGAGGTCATAATCAGGAAACCCGACCCATGGGACCCACCATACACGGTAAAGAGCATTTACTGTGATGACGTTGCCCACGCAGCAGTCTACGGTCACGTTATCCTAAGAATGTACGACAGCATCAGGAAAGGCGAGGAACTACCCACATTCCAGACACTCGCAGAACACGGAATACCAGTCGTAGGCATGGTCTTTGGAGACGGCATGGTTGAAGGAGGCCCATGTGGCTGGCTTGACGAGAAACACGCCATCATAGAGGTCCATTATCCTAGGGGAAACACAAAGGAACCCGGTGTGATGAGGGCAAATGAGTGGGGTCAAAATCAGTACGCTAACATCATCAAGGCACAGGACCCAGAAGTAGACATCAGAATGGGACCCGGCTACGGTACAAGAAAAGGCACAATCCACTACAGCATGGTAGACCGTCACACCACGGTTGGTGAGGCAAAATACTATGACAAGTATCTAACGGAATGGATGGAGGCAGAGATGGATTGGAAGTTCATCAAGCCACCGGATGATCTAGTAAGTATTGATACTCGTGGCTTCGCCAAGGGACCAGACTGTGGAGTTGTACTTGAGCCCGGTAAGATAATCACAAGCGATCAGTACCCCAAGGCTACAAAGTGGTTTGAGTCAGTGGGTATTGAGGTTGTTGAGGTTCACATTGATAGCCTCATTAGGCCGAGAAACAGCGGAAGCATCCACTGTCTATGCGGTACATTGAGCCGAGACCCAGAGCCAAAAAGCTACTAGGCTTATTCTTCATATTTTTCTTTTATAGCACTATCGATCATTTTTACGATCATTGAAGCATCTACGAGGATATACTTGCCTTGAAGTATCTTCATGAAATCTACTGGCTTCTTCTTGTCCTCAGTTATCAGGATAAAATCGTTATCGTAAGCGTATTTGGCTACTTTCATGTCTTCTGAGCCTTTGAGCCCTACATCTTCTACTGTCTGTACATCGTAGCCCAGTATCTCAAAGTGATCCTTGTAGCCTGTGAACATCTCATCTAGTAATAGCTTCAACTTATTCAACCCTGTATCGTTCAAGTGCTGCCTTCATCTTACCGCAGGTATGCCTACCCTCTGGACAGTATCCAAGCTGGTAACAATATGGCCCAGCTCGATTAAAGATACTTGGCTCAACAGCCCTTAGCTGTTCAAGCATCATATCCGCGAGCGCCCTAACCTCCCACTGGGCACGGTTACATGTCCGTAAACCAAGGAAATGTACAAGAGATTTACCCTCCATGGTCAACAATAGGCTTGTCTCAGCTGCGTTAGGTAATACGAAACGAGCGTCCTCCTTGGGGATACCTGATTCTACGAGTTTCTGGTAAGCTATACTCGCTGACTCGATCAAATCATCAAAGTCATCGTTGGAGCCTATGCTTGGAGGAACCACGATCTTCTCAGATAACCGCTTGACAGTGATGTATCGCTGACTCTGCTGACTGAAGCTGGCTACTCTGTGTCTAACCAGTTGATGACTGCACGCCCGACTAACCTTCTCTATCGCAAACGTATAATTCAAGTGAGGCAGAAGCAGATCAGTTTCCAGATCAGGAAACGCCTTCTTGACCTCAGCTAAAGGCGTATAGGTTAGTAGCTCAGCCTTCACTCTTTATCCCCCTTTATGAAGCCAAAGACATGTGGTGCAGTTTCATTGATGGACTCGATTAACTGTCTACTGAAATCGTCAGGATGTATCTGATGATACTCTGCTATTGTCCGAAGGTTGCAGCTAAGCACCCATGTATCTGGTCCAGCTTCCGTGATATTGAAGAACTTTGACCTGAGCATAATGTCCAACACCTCGTCTCTAGTTGCCTCTAGCCTCCAGACAAGCCGGTTATGCTCCAATATATTTCCATGCTGAACCTCAACCCTGCCCACAATATCCGCCACCTTCTCAGGCTTTGCCTTGAGTCGGTCATAAAGAGTGCTAGGCATGGCTCCACTTGTAGTGGTGAGCATGCTAGTGGCTATCATGGTCTCCATGTCTGGACTATTGGCAATGAGGCTTAGCTTCATATGTTTCACTTAGACTGGGTTCATCTCTGGCTTCTTGGGTTTTGCCCTGAGTTCTTCTGGTACGTTTACGGCTCGTACCACGTTCATGCTGTTGATGGCGTATATCGGTGAGCCGTCCGGCTCATATTTATCTAGGCGTTTGACTCCGCGGAGCACTAGTTTTACCTTTAATGTTGTTCCGTCTTCTAGCTTATACTCGTTCCAGTACTCTTTCTCTTCGCTGAAATCGATCTCTTTTGCGCCTGTGAATGCTTCCTTTGGTATTTTTGCCAAAATTGTTCCCAAGGGTATTCAGTAATCCTTCTGTTTAACTCTTTCACCCTTCGGCGATCACTGAAATATTGTCAGCAGCCTCATCACATAGCTCCGCTAAGCCTAGTTCTGATTCAAGCTCCTCAATGACATCAACCTTACTGCGTGTAGCTGGACCCTTGGGTACGGCGGTACATCCATCAGTGGATTTCGCTGTAATCTCGTAGGAACCAAAGATACGTGCAATATCCTCGATCTCAACCTTGTCCAACCCGATTAATGGACGAAGAACAGGTATATCCGTTGACGAACTCAATACAAACAAGTTCTTCAGGGTCTGACTAGCAACCTGTCCAAGACTCTCACCTGTTATTATCGCCTGTGCATGATGTTTCTCAGCGAACCGCGCCGCGATCCTGTACATGCTTCTTTTACACATGATACAAATGAATCTGGGTTCACGAGTCTCTGTAATACCCTGCATTACATCACCCATGGGTGCAGAGTATAACTTGTAGCTGTTTCTGGGGACATATTGGCTGATGTTCTTGAAGCTCTCTATGGCTCGGGTAACATAGCTGTCTCCTACGAATGGACGTTGATCCATAAACAAAGGTAGGACGTTTACGCCTCGTTTCATCATCAGCCAAGCGGATACCGGGCTATCGATTCCGCCACTGTAGAGACTGATGGCTTTTCCCTGTGTCCCATAGGGTAATCCAAGGACGCCTCTGATGATTCTACTATAAACATAGGCGCTGGTATCCCTTACCTCGGTGTAGAGCGTAACATCTGGTTCATCCAGATTAACATGAATATCACGATCAGCCAATGCTTCCAGCACCTTTGAGCCAGCCTTATACGCAATATCTCGACTCCCAAACGGATGGTCTCCTACTACTCTTGGTCGTACCGCGAAGCTGTTTCCTTGTTTGAGACTGAGTTTAGCTTCTTCAACTATCCCATTGATGATTGAGTCAAAATCCAGTTCTACTTCGGTGCTTGGCATCGCGTTAGCTACGCCGAAGACCTTTGATACAATTTCAACAGCGTCATCTGGCACTCCTTTCACATAAATTCTGCCGAATCTTCTTGATACCTCTGGGTTCTCGTATCTGTGTTTTCTTAGGATGTTTACTAGGTCTTGGCTTAGGCTTTTTTCTAGCTGGTTTCGTACGTATCTTGATTTGAGGGCGATCTCGCTGTAGCTGACGATGATAGTCAAAGTATTATCTACTCAGATACGCCTCCTTTTACCAGTTACTCATAACATTTATACCAGATTTTTCGATTGATCGACTCAGTGAATCAACATTGAGCTTTTGGGATGAATGGTTCAAACGATTTGGTAGACGAGACAGTTTCTTCGGCGATTTTGACCGCATGATGCGGGAGATGGAGAAGGAGATGGCTGACATGATCCGCGAGATGGAGGGAAACATGCCAGACGAGATGAGACGCGAGATAAAGGCACCAGACGGCTCAACACGCAGAGAATACGGTCCATTCGTATACGGATACAGCGTAAAAATAGGACCAGACGGCAAACCAGTGATCAGGGAGTTCGGAAACATGAAACCCGGACTAGACTCTGATGAAACCCCCCTTGGTATTCAGGGTAAACGTGAGCCTCTGGTAGATGTAATAGAGGACGATGAAAGCATCAAGGTCTTGGCTGAGCTTCCCGGCGTCGAGAAGAGCGACATCAAACTACTGGCTACACCTTCGGGTTTGACAATAAACGTGGACAACCCTGAGCGCCAGTACTACAAGGAGTTAGAGTTTGACGCCGAGATTGACCGTAAATCAGCGAAATCCAGTTACCGTAACGGTGTCTTGGAGGTTAGCTTTAAGAAAATGAGCCCCGTGGATGAGGGTACTCCCATCAACATTGAGTAGGGATACCTTTAACACGCTGGGTTCTGATACCTAGATGGCCGATGATGTGAAGGCATTAGATTGATCGAATGATGAATCAGAGTTACACTGAGGCCACTAAACAAATTAATTATAATTAAAGGGATAAACGAATTCCCTAACTGTACTCAAACTTACCATTCAATGAGTTAATAGTCAAACTATTCTCGGCTTTGGACTCCTCACATACACCAATAATCGAAGCACCCACACCGAAACCCTCAACCACTGACAACACATCCTCCGCTACATCAGGGTCAACGATGAACTCGAAACCTACACCCATGTTGAAGTCTTGATACATCTCACGCCACTCGACACCAGATTCCCGCTGAATCAAATCGAATATCGCGTCATGTTTGGGCATGTTCTTAACATATCTGATGCCTTCTCCGAGACGTAGACACTTGGTGTTTCCGCCGCCAGTGTTATGCACCATCCCATGCACGCCATCAACTGCCTCTAGCACCTTCAACGCGATTGGTGAATACAACCGAGTAGGGCAAAGCAACGCTTCACCTACGGTTGTACCAAGTGAATCAATATAGTCATTGAACTCGTACCGCCCAGTATACCTTCCACGAGCGGGGTGAGAAATCTCTGGATACAACTCTACATAATTAGATCTCAATAGACAACTCCGAGCTAAGGTATGCCCGTTGCTCATGATGCCACTGTTGACGCCTTTCTCGTACCTGATTTTTCCACCGCTTCGTACACCAATAATCTTGTCACCGGGCTTGATGGCTTCACCAGAAACCACCTTACTCAAAGGCACCCGCCCAAACATGGTCACACAGACATCAAGAGTACGTAACAAGTCAGGCAGATCAGCGGTCTCCCCACCAGCAAACAAAACCGGAGTACCCTCAGATTCAAGCACCTCAAGACATGCCCCAAAGCCCCTTGATAGGGCTGCGAGCATCTCAACACGGTCAATCAGTAACGTGTTGAAGGCCACATAGTCAACAAAAGACACAGGAGTCGCGGCAACACAGACAAGATCATTGATATTCATAGCCAAGGCATCCTGAGCCAAGCCACTAAACCAGCCAGAATCACCGGTCTCCTTGTACCCAATATACGCCTGAATAGGCTTACTGCCAGCCGAGTCTGTGTGGACCACTAAACCGGTATCAGGATCAACAGGGTCACGTTGAATAACACAGAAAGCACCCGGATAGAGGTTATTCACTACCGATTTGAAGCTCTCTATACCTTTCTTCTTAACATCAACACCTAGCTCCTCATACCGCGACAAATAATCCACCTATGCCCTAGGGTACATTAGTGGGCTTATAAAATCTGACCAATCACACTCTGATCCACCAAATATACCCCAGCCCTTGGCTCACCCCAAACAGGCACAAACACACCTGGATAACCCTCAACCGCCTCCCAAACCGGATCACCACGATCCCCAAGATAACACCAAACCCGCACATCCTCATCCCGAAGCCACCTAAGATACTCCACCGGCTCATCTATACCATAATAATGCGGACCATACAAGTTACTCAACAAACAATCAGACTCCACGCCCCAAACAACCACCAACCTATACACAATACTCGGCAAATCACACACCACCGAGCCTCCATCATAAACCTCACCCACCCGATCCGCCACACCAAACTCACCAACAACTGTCCCCTGAAGCCCCGCGTAAAGAGGCACAACAAACAAGGAACTGAAAAAAAATATTCCCAAAGTACCCACCAGGAGACACCAACCAAAACGAACACACCTCAACAAATGAAACAAAACAGGCAACCCAAGCGCCACCACCGGCACCAAAAACCGCAACATCAACAACAAATACACCCTCTCACCACCAAAATACGGCAAAAACAAGGGACACATCACCATCAAACAACTAACCCAATACAACAAAGGCTCATACCTGAACCACCGCCTATACGCCATCCACGGAACCAAAAACAAGCCACCCAAACCACACCCAACAATCAACAAACCAAACACAGACCCACCCCAAACACCAACTCGAGACCCCAACCACCCAAAAAACACATCAACAAACGGCAAACCCCTAAACTTACTCGTATACCCCCCAAACACACTATACAAACTCCAATACAAAGGATAAACAGGGTTACCAGTCTGAACCCAAACATGAACACTAGGCACACCCCATCCGGCAACCCAGCCAAGAATATACGGCTGACTATCAGTAAACAAACGCTCACGCAAAACAAAACCAACAAGGATCAACACCGAGACCAAAGTATACTCCACACGAGTATGACAAGCCAATCCAAGCAACAAACCACCCCAAAAAAACCGTGTCCGCATCAAAAACAATGAACCCAAAACAAACACCAAACCCAAAGTATCCTGCATCCCAACACTATCAAACACAAGAGAAACCGGAAAAACCCCAAAACACAAACCACTCCAAACAGCGTTCTCCCAACCATAATACCGAAGAGCCACCTTAAACACCAAAACAGCATTCAAAGAACCCACCAAGACATTGAAAACCCGAATATACTCAATGCTACTGCTCCTGAAGAGCCAGAGCAGAAAAGCCTGAACCAGATGAGGAACCATACCCCAGTAATAATCACAGCCCAAGAGATCCCAGAGACGTCCCTCTCTGAGCCCAATATGAAGCGTCAGATAACTGATGAGCCAATGATGATAGCTGTCGCTGTTCCAGTCAACGGGAATCCACCGATAAACAACCAACCTAGCAAGCAAAGCAACAAGAAAAACTAGCTTAACATCATTCTCCCTAAACCAGTCAGAGAACCACATATAGTATTTAGAAAATGTTGACAGTTATATGTGTTAATAAAAAATAAAAGCTAGAGCATGGACTCTAGCGTAGGATCAGTCTTCTGAAGCTCCCTGCACGCATCAATAGTCTCGAACGCGCGTCGTATATGGGGAATAGTAATAGAACCACCCACAATCAAGCTTACATTAAGTGCTTCATACAGTTCCTCGTTCGTTGCGCCAAGCTGAATCAACCTGACAAGATGATACGTGACACAATCATCACACTTCAAAACCATGCTCGTTGTCAAACCCATAAACTCAAGGGTCTTCTCCGGCAGTGCACCGGGTTCATATGCTCGGCCATCAAGTGCCCAGAAACGCTTCAAACCCAGATGACCACAGTTAGTTATCCTTTCATTCATCTTGTGCCTGAACTCGTTGTATTCCTGTAAATTCTTCATAACACCCTCAACGCAACAAATACCTATAAGGTATGGCTTCCTAGGGGAGGAAATTTATTCCAGAGCTACTATACACCCCCACTATGACCCTGATCAAGGAAGGCGACGAGATATACCTCGTCTTAGACCATCGACGCAACTATAAGGTACAAGTACAAAAAGACAAACAATTCCACACCCACAAAGGATTCATCGAACTCGGAGAACTCATAGACCAACCCTACGGCATAACAGTCACAAGCAGTCTAGGAGTCAGTTTCTACGTCCTCAAACCCCTGATCAGGGACCGGGTACTAAAAACAGACCGCAGAACACAAGTACTATACCCCAAAGACATAGGCTACATCCTACTCCAACTAGGAATCGGACCCGGAAGCACCGTTGTAGAGGCAGGCACAGGCAGCGGAGCCCTTACAATGGCACTAGCCAATGTCGTACGGCCAAACGGTAAAGTATACAGTTACGATATCAACGAAAAACATCAAAACACTGCAGCCAAAAACATAGAAAAATCAGGACTCATGCCCTACGTAGATTTAGCCATCCTCGATATCACAAGGGGGATACCACAAGAGGATGTTGACGCAGTAATTCTAGACATGGCAACACCATGGCAAGTAATAGAACACGCTTGGAAAGCCATGGCAGGAAGCGCAGTATTCCTCAGCTTCAGCCCAACCATAGAGCAAGTGATGAAGACCACAGAGGAGCTCAACAAACATCCATTCATCGAGATCGAAACCGTAGAACTGATGCTCAGGGAGATCACGGTAGCATACAACAAGACACGCCCCAAGACCCAGATGATTGGACACTCAGGATACCTAACTTCAGCGCGTAAAGTCACAAAGCTCTTAGAATAACTTTAATCACCCATAGCAGAATACACTGCCATGGAACTTGTGAAACCCAAACGACTCAGCGAAGGAGATACTATTCTGATAGTTGCTCCAGCGAGTCCAATAACAACAGCGGATGAAACAGTGCAAAAGGGAGTAAGTAACCTTGAAGAGATAGGTTTCAAAGTTGAGATACATCCGAGTTGTTACGGTGATTTCAAGGGTACATCTGGTCCACCCCATGAACGCGCAGAGGTACTGATGAACACGTTCAAGGAAGAATCCGTTGATGGCATAATGTGCTACTGGGGAGGCTGGAACAGCAATGATCTGCTCGATTATCTTGACTGGGGACTCATCAGAGCAAACCCCAAGGTCTTCATAGGATACAGCGACATAACATTCCTAAACACGGCGCTCTACGAGAAAGCAGGTATAGTGAACTTCCAAGGACCAGCCTTGATCACATTCACTCACGATTTCCTGATGCCATGGGAAATCCAGGTCTTCAAGGACATGCTCATGACCCCCATGAACAAATATGAGCTAAGGGCATCACCTACCTTCGTCGATGATCCTTACTTCTACATGCACCCAGAAAAACCAGTAACAGAGAACCCTAACCCCGGGTGGCAGATCATCAAGGAAGGCACAGCACAAGGGCCAATCATTGGAGGACACATAGGTACACTACTAACCTTAGCAGGCACAGCGTACTGGCCAGACCTAGAAGGTAAGCTTCTCTTCTTAGAGGAAGACGAATCGGGTAATCCAAAGAATGTAAGGCGATTATTCAGACAGTTAGAGCAAACTGGTGTACTTGAAGAGATCAACGGTTTACTCATTGGCAGAATTCCTAAGGTTACAGGCATCAAGGATGATCTCTGGATAGGCTCGCTGATCGAGGACATCATAGAGGATGTGGATTACCCCATTGTAGCGCAGATGGATTTTGGGCATACTAATCCAATAGCCACAGTTCCAATCGGGATTGAAGCTAAAATATCAACGGAAAAGGAAACGTTAACGTTTTTAGAGCCATGTATATGGTAAAATATAGATTAGTTTTCCATTAAAAACATACTTTTTTCTATATATTTTACATACTTTTTGGCAAAATTGAGTTATTCTCACCAAATGTAAGAATAGTTTTTTAAATTTGTTCAAAGAGCCCTAAATTAGGGCTGGCTAGTGGGCGCTGGGCTCCTAAGGAACAGTAAGGAAATCCGAAGAAAGTATTGGGCTACCGGAGCGGGTTTCCCCAACGGCAACGAGGGACGACAGCCAACCACTGCCACGCTCCGCTTTTCATTTATTCTCTCTGACAGACATATAAAACCTCGGACAGATCAGAAATGAATCAAATATCTAAATCAACTCTTTTGATATCATTTTAAGTTGTTATATTCAATACAATAAACAGGGATCTATGTAAGCTGTGTTTCTGTAGTCAATATGGTTGCCTTGTTAAGTTAATATTACATGGTTTTTTCGTTGTTGGTCTATAAGGTCTTTCATGTTCGTGTTAAGAGCATGTGTTAACGTCAAGTGATGAAGGTTTCACTATTAAACCCAAAGTAACCTTTTGAAAGCGTTGATGGTAACTGATTTAGGTTATATGCGTTGATCATAAAGTGATCGAAATGGATAAACGAGAAATCGAGTTAATGCAGAAACTGATGGACGCCTTTGGACCATCAGGGTTTGAACGAGAAGTAAACAAGCATGTCAAACAAGAAGTAAAGAGCTTTGCAGATGAGATACTCACAGACAGACTTGGATCAGTAGCGTTTACGTTAGAGGGCGAAGGACCAAAGATACTTCTCACTGGTCATACGGATGAGGTTGGTTTCATAGTCTCATCAATTACTGATGAAGGCTTTCTCACGTTCAACCAACTTGGAGGATGGTGGGACCAGGTACTATTAGCCCAGAAAGTTACCATCAGAGGAAAGAAAGGAGACCATATTGGAATCATTGCATCAAAGCCACCACACATACTCCCTCAAGATGAAAGAAAGAAGATCGTAGAGAAGAAGGACATGTTCATCGATATAGGTGCTTCATCAAAGGAAGAAGTAGAGGAAGCAGGCATACGGGTCGGTGATGCAGTTGTACCTTGGAGTCCATTCAGTGTAATCCGCGATGGAAAAGTTGCCATGGGAAAAGCCTTCGATGACAGAATAGGAACTTTCGTGATCATGGAGGCAATGAGACGCATCAAGGATGAGAAGATACCTCATGAAAACAAGATCATCGGAGCGGCCACGGTTCAAGAAGAGGTTGGGCTCAGAGGCGCACAGACTATGGCTCAGACTGTTAACCCAGATGTAGCTATTGTGCTTGAGGTGGATATTGCTGGTGATGTTCCAGGGATCAAACCACAAGAAGCTGCGACAAAAATGGGCGCAGGACCGGGAATGATTACCTATGATAGAAGCATGATTCCAAATCAAGAGTTTAAAGAGTTCGTGATGGAAACTGCGGAAAAAGTACAGATTCCTTTGCAACTTAGTCAGATGGCAGGTGGCGGAACAGATGCCGGTAGGATTCACGTGAATGCATCGGGTTGTCCATCAGTGGTCATAACAGTTCCTACGCGGCATATTCATAGCCATGTCGGGTTGTTGAGTCTTGAAGATACCGAGAACGCTATCAAGCTGGTTGTCGAGTTGTTGAAGAGACTTAACTGGGAGACCGTTAAAGGATTCACTGATCTTTAACCTTTTTCTCCATTCTTTCTTCGAGATACTTGTTCCAGTCGATTTTTAGTAGCGCATAGATGACCACGACTAGAAGTATTGTTGATGCTATTCCTCCAAACCATCCGCTTGAGGCGAAGACGTCCTTGATTATCGAATAACTATATCTTCCAGCATATGCTACCGTTGTACACATAACCAGTTTTCCTAGAAACATCGCGATTATCGCTCGTTTCAGATTATATCTGAGCATACCCAGTGGAATGAGAATAAGATCATCGGGAAGAGGCAATACCGCAAATAGGAAAATAACAGTCATTCCATAGTTCTGAACAAGTTTCTTAGCGGTCTCCAGTTTCTCACCATAGCGTTCATCAATTACTCTTCTTCCGCCTCTGCCAATGAGATAAGCACTAAACTCACCTATTGTAGCGCCTAATCCACAGGATATACCGAGTAAAAGAGGGTTTAATGAGGCTCCAAAAGCATAGATTGTGATTACGTAGGGAACTGGGAAAAAGACGGTAAAGTTACCAAATATGGATATGAAAAACGCTCCAGTGTAGCCATAGTTAGCTACTAGATCAGTCATCCATGCCCAAATATCCACAATAGTCACCTTAATTGTATTACAAGTGCTTCTGTACACTATCTGTTAAGATTATCTACCATTTTATCAATAAGAACCCTGATTTCATACTATGAATGTTTTAACAGATTTCGCAGGATACATATTTGAAAGAATAACTCAAACAGCCAACGAAATAACACCAGAAATAATGGACTGGAAACCAGTCAATGAAGCCAACAGCATATACTGGATACTTGTACATATGACCAGAATCGCTTACTTGCTCATACCACAGTTATTGACGGGTACCTATAACCCGGAAGGATGGGACGATGACTATGAGCAACAGAAACACAGCCTAACTGAACTCAAGGAAGACCTTGGGAAAGCCAGAGTACGGGTATTATCTCTGCTAAGTGAGTTGGATGAGGCTCAACTTGACGAGAAGGTCATGATATGGGGCTCTATGAGACCGCTAAAAGAGCCGATATTTTTTCTACTGGGGGAACTTCTACATCATAATGGTCAGATAGCCATGCTCAGGGGCATAAATAAACGAGTTAATCAATGAGAGTTAGAAGAGCACTTACACCTTTCTCAATCATAAACAGTTCATCAACAAAAACCGCGTCAGGAAAAAGATTGGACGCTAAATCCGCAAAAATCCCTGAACCAAGATCAAAGCCTTCATCTTGATGTATCTTTGTGGTACCAAGTCCACAGGAAGGCGATTTGCTCTTTAAGATAAAAGCATCAACATCTCCTACAAAACGGAGATACCCTTGACTGAAGGAAACCAACTCTTCACTTAGATCGAGTCCTGTCTCATTTTGGATAACTTGTACACCGTCCATCGTTTTCATTAAGTTGATAGGTTTTCTAGGCACACCTAATCCTATCTCAAATTCCGGGCAAACAGGAACAAGCTCTGCTTTCGCTGCTAGTTCTTTCAACCAAGGTGCCTCTATCATCTTGCCGTTGTATCTTGTTGCCTCGATTCCTAGACATCGGCTGATTACTATACGCTTCAATATAGATTAGAAAGGGGTGGGGAAAATATGGGGTTATTGGTTGGCTTTTTCGCGCCA
>JAHLLU010000018.1 GCA_020444005.1 archaeon | reverse complement strand
CACCTGCAGTGTCAATAGGCTCACGTCCTTGTGATAGACGAACGTAGAATGAGCATACAGTCATGTTACCAGAGGTTAGATCGAACTCTCCGATTACGTCTCCGTCTGCTTGTATTGATGATGTGGCTTCATCCATGCCTGCTGAGATTACTGTCTGGCTCTTCTGAGCTGTCAGGAATCCCATGTTCAGCACTACGAAGCTGAAAGCAGCTGCGGTGATTACGAAGGCTACAAGTATGATTGCGGTCTCTAGACCAGTCATTCCCTTGCGTTTTGGACATTTCATTTTAAGTTTCTCCATTGTTTTATCCAGAACTATCGAGACTAGTCAATATCATAAGCATCTGGTTGTATTATTGCACCCAAAAACCGAGGTGTACAAACCAGACACACACAGGGAAAATAGCGCATCTAGAAATCTTCGAATTAAATTGTGTTTGTAAGAAGGTAAAATAAAGGGGAGGAGTTGAAAAAAGTTAGGCTTCTATTCTAGTATCATGATCGCAGAGTTGACTGCTGGAAGAGTCCTCTCGATTGTGAGTACTGAACCTTGTGAAGGTCTCATTTCAAGTCTGAAGGTTTCATAAGACTGGCAGTAAGCATCATTGCTGTTCAGGATACCTGCACCTGCTACTGTCGCGAAAGTTACTGTAACTTCCCAACGTTCACCAGTTTCGATTAAGGTATCGCCGTCGCCTACAACCTCAGTGATACTGGCACCGTTTTTGGTACTATCCTTGATAACGCCATGTTTTCTAGGGTTACTGTATGTAACAATTAGCTTGTCACCTGCAGTGTCAATAGGCTCACGTCCTTGTGATAGACGAACGTAGAATGAGCATACAGTCATGTTACCAGAGGTTAGATCGAACTCTCCGATTACGTCTCCGTCTGCTTGTATTGATGATGTGGCTTCATCCATGCCTGCTGAGATTACTGTCTGGCTCTTCTGAGCTGTCAGGAATCCCATGTTCAGCACTACGAAGCTGAAAGCAGCTGCGGTGATTACGAAGGCTACAAGTATGATTGCGGTCTCTAGACCAGTCATTCCCTTGCGTTTTGGACATTTCATTTTAAGTTTCTCCATTGTTTTATCCAGAACTATCGAGACTAGTCAATATCATAAGCATCTGGTTGTATTATTGCACCCAAAAACCGAGGTGTACAAACCAGACACACACAGGAAAAAAATCTAAACTGCAAAATTGTTAATTATAAAAAAGAGGGGATTATGCGAGGTTTTATCGAATCTCTTCATCCCATATATATGAGAACAGATGCTTGTTGGTTCCTACGATGCTATCATAGTTAGTCCACATGGCATACAGTTCCTCTGGACCATTCTGGATCAAAAGGAGTATCTCGTCGTCATCAGATATTATGAAACCAGGAATGTTGAGACTCTTCACCAGTTTAAAGTTCAATATATCCATGCTTAGATCGGATATAACAAACTCGCTAATATCAGAAGCATCCACTATCAGATTGACTTTAAGTTGGTTATCGTCTTCCTTTTTATCTTCCAGTAATTCAAAGAATGGTGTGTTGTACAACCATAACAAAATATCACTAGATGCAATAATCTTGATGCTCCCAAGATTTCTCTCCACCAACTCTTTCAGCTTTATATAGATGTGGCTTGTACCCTCAAGGACCTGAAAGATCATTGTATTGATCTCGTTTTTCATGGGTTTACTCTTAATCAAGCTCCATTTTGCTAAGAGATCGTCTTTCTTTCTCTCGATTTGTTTGACCTGCTCATACTCCTTTTTCAGGAACATATTGAAGACATCCTCAACTGGGATGGCCAAATACTTGTATGGTTTCTCAACCAAGCGTAAGATTATTCCCTGCGATTCGAGGCTACGTAGAATCTTATATGTTTCAGATCTTGTGATGCCCAGGTTCTCGGCGATTCGGCTTGCTTTTTGTTTTCCAAACCGTACCAAGAACAGGTAAACGTTGATCTCGTTTTTGTTAAGCCCGAAGCTGGATAATGCGTTATGCATTTCTATTAGCGTTGATGTGTGACTAACATTACTTTTGTTAATCTTCTTTGCCATTCCAAAGTTATGGACAAGTGGCACTATGTCGGAGTTATTTTCTATTATGTTTTGAATATGTCTCTCATCCTTTTTTAATATCTGACTATTCATCATTCCCACCATTACGCGTTTATATTCAGAGTATTCTTCAGATGCTTCATGTTATGCAGCACCTCTTTTCCCTCTGATGTAAGTTGATACACAACTCGTTTTGTAGAATCGTCCTCTCTCGCTTTTCGCTCTACAATGTACTCTTTCTCCATGGAAAAGTCCAGAAGTTTCTGTAAGACAGACCAACTAGTCCTTGAATTGTAAAGAATGTGTGTTGGCTTGTTATCACCTTGATCTATTGACTCAAGAACCTCACAGAGAAGTTCCATCTTCGATCTTCTACTTGTCATGAACTCAGAATCACAATATTAGTTAATAATACATATTTAGGAACTTAATCAAACCTAGTTACACTGCCCGATATAATGAAAAACATACAAATATGATACTTATATCAAAAATCCATATAAACAATCGGTATCTAACTATTTTCCAAACCCGATACTGGATTCTAAACACATCTTAATAGTATAATGCGATAGTGGAGAGCATGTCGTCTAGGTTTTTATCAAAGAGACGTTCGAGATTTGATTTATGTCTTGATATTTTAGCTATAATGTGTAATGGAGAAACAAAACCTACGAGGATAATGTATGCTGCTAATTTATCTTGGAACCAGCTTCATAGAGAATTCGAAAAATTGCTCGATTCAGATCTTATAGTAAAAATAGATATTACGAATGGGTCACAATCAAGAAAAGTAGATAAACGATCTAAATACAAATACGTCATAACTCCCAAAGGAAGGAATCTGGTTAAGTATTTTACAAGAGATGCAACTCACCTTGACCAAATTATAAACACAATGTGCACATAACCTGGGTCTTCAATTAATCGAATATTTTTTTTATTTATAGTAATCAAATTATCATCAAGGCCAATAGTGTAGATCTCGAGTAACTATCATTTAATTTGGTTGTTATATGTGAAAAAAAGAAATGGATGTGGTGCGCACCTTTCCAAATATGCTCATCTATTTAATTTCAATATGAATTTATAATAATGGAGGTGTGTTTATCAAGCACACATGATTTTTTCAAAAACTATCTATTCTCTTTAAGATATGATTCGATTTTTTCGATAGAATAAATTACTCTATCTATATCGTAGATTACTTTATCTATTTTTTCTGCAAGTCCGGTTGATATTCCTGATTTCATGGATAAAATAAGGTGATTATTTTGATTTATTATTCATCTAGAACCCGTGATTACCTAATGAGTTGACATAAGTAATACAAGCGTTAACATATGTAAACAAATGATATTATTGACAAATACATGTTAAAAAAACGTTCATCTTAATAGTAAAATTAACTCCTTACTCACTGGAAATGCTTTGCATATGTGAAGGAATTTCTATAGATGCATTCAGTATCACTACAGAACCTCTTGTCTTTATTTCTTTTTGTGGTATTTTCTTCTTTTCTAATACTTTTTCAATGGTTTCCAGAAGATTTTTTCTTGTGAAAGGCTTACTGATAAAATCATCAGCTCGATCCCTATCTTCGAGCATCATCTTAACTCCTGTACCAAGAGCACTAAAAATTATAATCGGAGTCCGCTGTGTTTCCTTATTTCTCTTTAATATGCGACAAATATCCAGACCATGTATCCCTGGTAATACCGCGTCTAAAAGGATAAGATCAACTTTTTCTTTTTGAACTATCTCTAGTGCTTCTTCACCATTTAAAGTAGTGAGTACTTTATGATTAGAAGTAGTAAGCATGATCTTCGTCATTTCGAGAATATCCTGCTCATCATCCACAACAAGTATGTTTGCCAACTATTGTTCACTCCAAAGCCAGTTTTTGTCTAGTGTGGTGAAGTACATCGAATACAAATTTGATGAGAAATCATAAAGAGATGTAGGTGTGTTCATCTTTGACACCTGTCAATAATTTTATCTAGAACGGATTTTATTATTCGCTGGATAAACTCAGGTTTCTTTATGAATTTACTCCTATAACGACTTACTAATACAAATACAGCTATACTTGGAAAAACGAATAGAAGTGAGGCATTTAGATAGATATTCTGTGATTTAGTTACCAGATTTAGGGGACTTGTTACTAATACAGTTCCTTCTAAACTGGTTGTTTTATCTGAGTACTCTTTATATTTTGAGATAAGAAAACTAGGTTCAACTCGATTTAGGGTAATTGAAGCATTTTCATCAAACCATTGGTTAAACGCTAAATCATCTGATTTTACATAGTATTGTTTGATCCAGACCGCTTCCTGGATGGTATCTTCCTTAATTATGAAGTAGGCTGGGTTTTCATTGCCTTTGTAGCCATCGTTATTTGATTTCCATTCTTGAAATCCCATTCTGGATGTGTTAGACAAGTATATTATTTCAGGTGAAATTGAGATTGAAACATTTTCGCCAATGTAATGTGTTGATGTTTCACTAAAATCGCCATATTTACTTTGAATTGTTAGACTACATGGCTCCGCATCGGTTAAGAAGGCTCTCTCGCAAATTGGCGAAGTAACCTGTATTGTTACAGTATCCTTATTTCCTACGTATGTGCTATCGCCTTCGCCTTCCCATTCAACAAAATTATATCCTTCTTGAGGCGTGCAGGTAAGTAATAAATCGCTTCCTTCATCATACCAACCTGACTCTGAAAGCACCAAGGCATCGATGTTTGAGGTAATATTCACGTAATATTGTTTTTTCCACTCAGCGTTTTCTATGATATTCTCAGTCATAGTCACATAGTATGTTTGATCCTCTCCAGTAATTCCCGTTTCTGAGGGAGATTTCCATCCTTGAAATACACAGCGTATTCCTTTGTCAATGTAAACGATTTTCTTGGTGATGTTAAACATAACCAACTCTCCATCATAGTATTCCCCTGATCCCATTGGACCTCCATAAGGAGAATTAATCTCCAGCGAGAAAACCGGTATCTTTTCTAATACAATTGTTTGCGTTATAGGTCCAAGCACAGAAATGTATGCGCTATTATCTTCTCCAGAATAGGAACCATTTCCTGTTCCTACCCAATGATCGAAATTATATCCCTCTTTCAGTGAAAACTCGATTTTGAGTTCTTCTCCATATTCATACCAACCAGAGTTGATTGTGGTGTTACTTCCACTCGGACAGTTTATCTCAACATAACACTGTTTCTGCCAGTAAGCGGTCTGAATAATATCATTCATTATAGTCAAATTGACCGGGTTATCGTCTCCTATGTAACCTCCAACACTACTACTGTTCCAACCTGTGAAAACGTATCTAATGAGTGGTGTCTCCATTATTATCTCGTTTTCTATTCCAAACATGATCTCTGAACCGTTGAAATAGTACCCTGCACCATATGAGACTCCAATTGATGTGTTTATCTCTAAATATCGTTTTTTAAACGTAATCTTTCTTAGATATATGTTATAGTTGGTTGGGTTTCCTCCGTATCCTGAGCTAATATAGGTATCAGATTCTATCGGTAGTATATTTACTGCTTTTTCATATTTATATATTCCATATGTTTGATTAAACGATAAATTACCAAATTGATCAATTTTAACAAAATATAGATCCTGATTATTATCTTGATTTTTGAATGTATTTCCCGTAATAATAATATCCCCAGAAGTATAGCAAATATTCTCCCCTGAGTCATCATATGGGCTTCCCACAGTTGTTTCCCATATTACATTTCCTTCAGAGTCAATATTCAAAACATAAATATCGTATTGCCCTGCACCATAAGAATCCGTTTTTCCAACTAATAGAAAATTTTCTCCATATTCTATGATTTTTGATACAAAATCTCTTCCAGAACCTCCATATTCTTTGTACCATATTTCTCTACCTGAAGAATCTGTTTTTAATAGGAAAATATCAGGGTTAGTGTTGGTAGAGTTACTTGTATTCCCCGTAATTAGATATTCATTATCTGATGTTTTGACTATTGATTTTGTGTATTGATTATCGATGTTACTAATCTTTCTTTTCCACAATAATATTCCATTGGTGTTACATTTGACAAGATATACATCAAATACCGAGACATAGAAATCTTGGGTTGTCCCAGCGACTATTATTTTTTCATCTTGTGTAACCACAAGATCGTTTCCCCAGTCCCATGCATTCCCTCCGTAGTTTCTGTACCACATTTTTTTTCCGGCTTTGTTTACTTTCAAGAGTAATACGTCATCACCTATAGTATCAACGTCTGATATTTTCCCAGTTACAACATATCCATTGCTGGTTTCTATTACTGAGTACGCTGCGTCGTCTTGATTTATTCTGGTATCGCTGAATGTTGTGTTCCATAATAGTTTTCCAGTTATGTCCAGTTTAGCGATATAAACATCCGTGCATCTTTCATTTTTCAACAATGTTTCTCCAACAACAACGATGTAGTTATCTGAAGTCAAAATAGATGCGTGTATAATTTCACTGCCTTTTCCATCTCTTGTTTTTAACCAATTTAGACCTGTACTTCCATGTGCGTTTGGTGAAAAACCAAGACCCGAAATAACGAATAATGCTAATCCGAGTAATATTATTTCTTTACTTTGCTTATGGAACATTGTTTTTCTTCCTTTTCTTTTTGCTTTTAAAAGGCGTATTTCGGGGATGGAAAGATGTGAGAGTCAAATTTTGTTATATTTTTTCAATTGTTACTTGAATTTGATATGTTTTTGATGTTTTTAGGCCTTGGAGGGTGTAATAGGGGTACACACACACGAGATTATAGCCCTATAATAGAAACCTGTATCAGTGATTCATAAAATGGCTTTAAAGCTCCAATGCGAGTGTGGAAATACGGAGATAATTACGGATACTAGTACTGGTGAACAGATTTGTATGGCATGTGGTACGGTTTTAACGGAGGCATCAGTAGAGCTTGGCCCTGAGTGGAGAGCGTTTAATTCACAGCAGAAAGATACATTGCCCAGAGCAGGTGCACCTCTTACCCCCTTGTTGCATGATAAGGGTTTGAGTACTACTATTAGTTGGAGGAATCAGGATGCGAGAGGTAGGCCTCTGACTCGTGAGGAAAAGCAGCGTCAGAATCGGTTGAGAAAGTGGCAGCATCGTACTTCAACAACGGATAGTTTTCAGCGTAATCTTACTAAGGCTCTTAGTGAGTTGACTAGAATTTCTGATGAGTTAAAGCTGCCCAAAAATACCTCTGAGACAGCTGCGATTATTTATCGAAAAGCAGCGAAGAAGGGTTTGATTAAGGGACGTGCTATTCAGTCTGTTGTTGCGGCTTCTGTTTACATGGCCTGTAGACAGTGTCAGGTTATCAGGAGTCTTGATGATGTTGCCAAGGTTTCGACTATTACTCGAAAAGAGGCTGCGAAGAATTACAGGTATTTATATAAGCATCTTGACCCTGAGGTTCCTCAGGTAAACAAGGATACTTTGATCACGAAGTTTGTCAGTGCCTTGAAGATTAGTGGTTCTACTGAGCAGTTTTGTAGGTCGATTATTGATCTTGCCTCAGAGAAGCATTTGACAGTGGGGCGGGCGCCTGATGGGATTACTGCTGCTGCTCTGTATATTGCGTGTAAATTGAACGTTGAAGACAGGACCCAAAGTGAGATCGTCAAGGCTGCCAAGATAACCGAGGTTACTATCCGGAACAGGTACAAGGAGTTAATGAATGAACTGGATTTTGAGGTGTTGCTATGATTTTAAAGACTAAACACGCTATGAGGAAGAATCCGTTGGTAGTTGATTCGGAGACTATGATTTCGAATACGGTTTCTAAGATTGTTGAGTCAGGCGATGACTTGGTTGTTATATCTGATGGTAAGGATATTCTTGGTACTGTTGATTTGGTTACTATTCTTAAGTTCGCTGATTCCTTGGGGAGTCATTCCGATAATGTGCCGATTATCGAGATAGCTGACCATGATGCTGTTTTTGCAAGGCCGAATACTAGTTTGGATGATGTTCTCGCTATCATGATGGAACATAAGCAAAGTACTATTCCTGTTGTGGATAGTGAGTTGGTTGGTTCAATTAACATATATGATATTCTAAAACGGAAGAACGGTAAAACTGGGGTTCTTGTTAGTCCTGAGATACTTTCTACTACTTAATTTCTTTTTTAGTTTTATTTTATTGGAAAAAGAGAGTCCATTGATAGGACTTGTTATACATATGTTTGTAGATTATCTAGGTATATTGGTTCCCAGAAGGATGATATTTCCTCATATCCTTCGCAGTCGATTTCTATATCTATCTCATGCTCTATAGTTTCCAGTGTTCTAAGGCAGAGAAATATTGATTCTTCGGGGTTTGGTTGGTTTAGGAATTGGCATTCTAGGCAACAGCAATAAGATTCATATGGGAAGACCTTTGGAAGTATTCGATTCTCCATGTCGATAGCATGGTTAGATTTCGATAAATGGGTGCGTGTGCGTAAGTATGACAAAACAGGCTGATGGAATATGCTATTACATCTACGGGGTTGAGTGAGTTTTTTAGGGTTCTGGGTTTTGTTTAGTCTTGTTCTGTAACTATTGATGGTATTATGAATCATAGATTCTGCTCAACAATTCTTAATATACTAACCTTGATGAAAGCTACGTGTCATCAGTAGTATCGGAGGGCATTATTCTAGTTGCAGTTGTAGTTGCTGCTTCTATGATATCGTTTACGTTGATTAATGGTATAAATGATATTCAGAGTAGTACCCTGACATCGACAAAGGAGATCGGTGATACTATTAAGACATCGATAAAAATTGTTCATGCTGTGAATACTTCTGATACGCAGTTTAAAATTTGGGTAAAAAACGTTGGTAGTACCTCGATTCATGAAATCGAGATCGAACAAGCCGATCTCTATTTTGGTAAGTTAGATGAATTTCAGATATACCAATATCAAGCATCAGGATTTGGATGGACCTACACTATTCTTGGTGACTCTGCTACTAGATGGACGCCTCAGAGTACCTTAGAGATCTTGTTGACTCTAGAGAACCCTGTTACGGATGGAGATTATTTTGTTTCCTTTACTACTCATAATGGCGTCAAGGATGATGATTACTTTAGCATAGGGTGATCTTATGGGGCTTTCTAGTTCAGTTTCAGCTGCTTTCATTACGCTTCTCATCTTGACTGGGTCTGCTTATTTGGTTTCTATCAATCTTGACTTGATGCGGTCAACAACAGAACCTCTGTCAGAGTATATGGAAACAGAGTATACTCGCGTGGCAGAAGATTGTACCCTTGATTCGTGGGTTAATACCAGTTCAAATTCACTCGAAGTGAATATAACTAACACAGGGGAAACCAGTATCCTGGTACGGGACTTAGATACAATCGATATTATACTTGCATATCGTACAGCCTCTGGTGATAAGGTACTCTGGCTTCCTTATGATCAAGATGGGAGCATCTCAAGTTTTTGGAATGTTTCTGGTGTTTATACTAACGGTAATGTGGGGGATTATCTGAACCCTATTCGTTTGATGGGGGATATTCATGGTATCTGGGACTCTGGGGAGTCTATTGAGATTACATGTGTATATGAGGATTCAGCTATCGAGTATTATTACATCAAAATTGTGCTACCTTATGGTAAGACAATTTTATACTTGGTATAAGATTATTTTTTCTGGTATATTTTCTTCTTGTTGGAGACGCAGTGATATTTGTTGTTAAACGATATTGGCATCATTTCTGTTTTACCGATTATCAAGTACGCATTTTCTTTTAACGCGTTATAGAAATTAGTAAGTGCTTTTTCTTTTGATTCATTTGTAAAATAAATAAACACGTTTCTACAGAAAATGACGTCATAATAGTTATCTTTTATCGGTTTATTGATGTCATGTAATCTGAAAGTTATGCATCGTTTCAATTCGCTTTTTACTATGTATTTATCATTTACGTCTGTGAAGTATTTTTTTATATATTTTTTATCAAGCTCTTTGAAAGATTCCTTATTATATTCCCCTTTTTGTGCTTTACGAATTACTTCACTATCTACATCAAGTGCTTCTACTCTGAAATTTACTTTACAGTTCTTTCTTTCATTATACTCATTGAGTAACATTGAGAGCGTGTATGGCTCTTCTCCTGAAGAGCATCCTGCGCTTAATACTTTGATGGGTTTTCTGCTAATGAATATTTTTGGTAATATTTCTTGGTAGAAGTGGTCGTAAACATCTCCATCTCTATAGAAACTGGTGTAGTTTACTGTTATGAAGTGAAATAGTTTATCAATTTCGTTATCGTCTTGTTTTAGGAGTTTTATAAAATCTTTATAGTTTGTTATTTTTTTCTCATTCATTTTTAATTTAATTCTTCTTTTTAAGAATTTGTCCCTAAAACCATATATATCTAGTTTTTTCTTATTTTTTAATAGATCTAGTATTTCATAGTATTCATTTTTCGGAATATCTGATTGGGTTACGTTTCCTAATCTATAGTTATTGAATGTTTGACTCATTTAATTCCTCGTTTCTTCTAGGTCTTCACTTGGTTCGATAAAATGATTTTTTCTTTAAAGTCTTCACCTATAAACATCAAGATTAATCCTTTTATGTTTACTCCGGCACACCTTAGACTTGTATCAAATAGTGTAGCGTTTTTTTCCTCGTATAATAGTCTTGTAACATAACTTTCTATTATTGCGTTGAAATAATCAACATAATGTCTTGGAGGTGTCGGTTTAAGTAATAACTGCAGTTGATTTGAAAACGCATTCAAGAAGTTTCCAAGTAGAATATTTCCTATTTCTTGCATGACTTCTTCTTCGGTGATTCCATCCATCCCCATTGCCTCAAGGAATAGTTTTACGAGATTTTCTGACTCTTCTATACTGAATATTAGTAATAGGTCACAGTCGAGGTCTTGTGAGAGTTGTTCGATTATTACGACGGTTTGAAGTTCATGTGATTCTAAGAGGTGAGGCATCTCTATTGGAGATACCATGTGTACTCTTGAAACGTTGATTGTTATGTCTTTAAAGATCATCCCAGAGAGAGCTTTTGCAGCGTCATCTGCACCACTACGACCTAGATTATGTAGTAGTGTGTTTAAGTTATGTTCAGCGGTTTGTTTTTCATATATTTTTTCACTTCTCATAATAATCTCCTCAAAGCTCGACTCTTTTCCCGTTTAATCTTTCTATAAGCATGCACCCGGTGGTTACATCAAACTCGACTTTTCTTCCTTTTACTCCACCGATGTCTTGTGATATTGTGTAAAATCCTTCGCTTCTTAGACACGCAAGGACCGCGTTTGTGTTTTCTTGTCCTATGTTCAGAACATTTCTCTCTATGTTTGGGAACATATTGGAGCCACCAGCTATTTTTGCTGTTAAATTATTCTTACTTGATCCCATTGATAGCATCTGAACCACTAACGCCGGGATAGCAATATTCGCGAATTTTCCTTTGAACTCTTGATAGTTTTCTTTCCTATGCTGTGGCAGAACAATGTGTGCCATACCACCATATCGTTTATTACTATCATAAATGCAGGCGGCGATACATGATCCGACGGTTGTAACTAATCTTACTGGTTTATTGGTCACAACTATCTCACCCATATCAACTCTTTTTTTCTCGATGTTTTGAACCTGCAATTTTTTTACTCTCAGAGGGTCATGCAAATTTTGATAGGACTTGTGTGATTTGATTGGGTTGGAATGGTTTTGCGATAAAATCTACTGCCCCGATCCTTTTTGCTTCCTCAATTAGTTTTTCTTGTCCTAGGGAGCTGCACATTACAACCTTTGCCTTTGGATCTTGCGATATTATTGCGCGCAGTGCCTCGATTCCGTCTGATGCTTTTTTTCCTCTTGGCATGATTATGTCTAGGAGCATCAGGTCTGGCTTGAGTTGCATATAATAATCGATGGCTTCGTCGGGGTTGGTTGCTTCTGCTATTACCATGTCTCCATTTTGTTCGATTACTTTTTTCAGGAATTTTCTCATAAAAATAGCATCGTCGCATACCATTACGTTTAGCATACTTTTTCTAAACCCGATAAAGTGAGCTTATCTTAAACATGTGTGTTTACTTGGACACTTCTCACCTAGGTTACGTGTGTTTCTTGGACACATACTCACCTTTATGATATTTTTTCGTGAGTTTTGCTTTGAAAATGTCATTAGAAGACCCTGTTTCTAAAGATATTCCAGCTAGTATAGTGGAAATTAACGAGGATTCTGGTATTGACGATGAATTACAGATTGTATTATTTACTTTAGATGATGTTTTTTTTGGAGTTGATGTTAATAGGGTTCAGAGTGTAATAGAAAACATAGCTATCACAGCTGTGGCTAATTCACCGAGTTATATTCGAGGTGTTATTGATCTTCGAGGTGATGTTATCCCTGTTATTGATTTGAAGCAGAAGTTCAACTTGGGGACATCGTATTCCAATGATCGATTGAAGATGATTATCTTGGTAGATGATGCTTCTATTAATGGGATTCTTGTTGATTCTGTTTTGGAGGTATTGAAAATATCAAAAAAGATGATAGAAGATAATCCAGCGTTAAACGCTTCAAACACATCGTATGTTAAGGGAATTGCTCGACACGATGAGACCTTGATTAACTTGGTTGAAACCGCGAATATAATGAATTGATTGATCGAGATGTTTTGTGATAAGAACCGTTTGGAGAAAATAGAATTTGATTGATGTTCTTATCGTAGATGATTCAATATTTATGAGAACGGTTCTCAGGGATATATTATCCTCCGATAAAGACATCAGGGTAGTCGGTACTGCCTCCAACGGTAGGGAGGCTTTGAAGCTTATTCCTGTCTTAGAGCCGTCTGTTGTTACCTTGGATATTGAGATGCCGGTAATGGATGGAATATCCACGCTTCAAGAGATAATGAAAAGCAGACCATTACCAGTAATTATGCTAAGCTCACTTACTCATGAAGGCGCCAAAATAACTATGGATGCCCTCGATATGGGGGCTATCGATTATATTCCTAAACCATCATCCGCAACCAAGATAAACGTCATCAAACAGCAGCTTATCGATAAAATTAAAGTAAGTTCAAGGGTTAGGGTCCAGCCTCCGAGAAAAAGAAGAATCAAATCAAAGAAGAAAGCACCATCGCTAACTTCTTCAGACAAAATAGTTGCTATTGGGGCATCAACAGGTGGTCCCAAGGCTTTAGTGGAGGTTTTATCGGGTCTTCCCGCGAATATTCCACCAACTCTTGTTGTACAGCATATGCCTAGTCCTTTTACTACGCATTTTGCCGCTCGTTTGGACAAACATACTTTGTTTAAGGTTAAGGAAGCTGAGGAGGGTGACCGATTAGAGGAGGGGCTTTGTCTTCTTGCACCGGGAGATTGGCATATGAATGTGACAAAGACCGAGAAGATTCATTTGCATAAGGGGCCTCCGAAGTTCAATCTTAGACCTACTGTTGATGAGATGATGGTCTCAACTGCTGAGAGGTATGGTGATAGAACCGTGGGTGTGATCTTGACTGGTATGGGTGATGATGGAGTTTTAGGTATGAAGGAGATACGGGCACAGAAAGGGTTCAATATCGCGCAGGATGAGCGGACATGTGTGATTTTTGGTATGCCTAAGGCTGCTATCAGGGCTAAGGTGGTTGATCTTGTGGCTCCTCTTGACAAGATCGCTGATGAGATAGTTAGTAGGTGTTGGTAGTTTGGCTAGTAGCGGGGATGTTGAGGTCAGTGGTGATGATGAGCTAGGGCTCATGAATGAGTACCGTGACTTGTTTTTCCTTGAGGTTAAGGAGCATCTGGCTACTGTAAATGATTCTTTGTTGGCGTATGAGAATAGTCCTGAGGATAAGAGTCATATTGATGAGCTTTTCAGGTCTGTTCACACGATTAAGAGTTCATCCGCCATGATGGGGTTTGATGACTTGTCTACTGTCAGTCATCAGATGGAGGATATTTTTGATCTTGCACGTAACGGGGTGAGTATTCCCAGCGAGGTTATTGATTTATTCTTCAGAGTTTTTGATGAGATAGAGGTGTATATAGCGAAGGCGGAGAAGGATGAAGAATGTAAACTGGCCTGCGTAGCGCTGGTTAACGAGATTCAGGATTATTTTAGATCAAACACTCCTAAAGTGGTGGAGCCTAGC